>DAIDJC010000029.1:0-18367 GCA_027451565.1 Limisphaerales bacterium
TTGTCTCCCAATGCAAGCGGTGGCCTGACCAAATTAGGGACTGGGACATTGACATTGGCGCAGGGCGACACATTTACAGGCGACACCCTTGTGGAATCGGGCAAATTGGCATTGAGCGGGGTTGGATCTCTTGCCAGTTCCAACATCGTGGTCGGCCGCGGGGCGATGCTGGACGTGACGGGCACCACGCCCGCCTATACCCTGGCAGCAGGGCAAAGCCTGTTTGGCAGCGGCACGGTTAATGGGGCGTTGATAGCCGGCTCGGGCGCGGGGATTCATGCCGGCCCTGGGGCGGGCTACGCCACCAACACATTCACCGGCAACCTCACCTTTGCCGCCGGGTCGCTGGCCTATTTGAATCTTGGCCAGTCCCATATTGGCTCGAATGATTTGTTTTCCATCGCTGGAACGCTCACGCTGGACGGCACAGTGATCCACCTCAAAGCCCCTGGCACCGGGGCGCCACTGGACACTGCGGGGAATTATGTGCTCATGACGGCAGGCAGCCTGGCCGGGAATCCCAATGCCACGCCGACATGGGATGTGGTTCCGGCCAATGCGACCAATTATTATGTGGTGATCAACGGGAACACGCTGGCGCTGCACTATTCCACCACGGGTTTGACACCGCCGGGCGGGACGGGCGCAGTCAATCCGGGGGTCGCCACCCGTAATCAGGCGGTCTATTTCAGCGTCGCCCAGACCAGTGGCAATGCGGCGGTGACCAATATGGTCTTGAACGCCAGCTTGATTGGCGGGCCCGCTTCCCTTCCACTGGTGCAATCGAATTCAACCGCAGTCTTCACCAATAGTGCCATCGTGAGTGGTGGCACGGTTCCCGGGGTGAAAACCCTGGTGGCAACCATGACTGATGCAAACCACCTGGGAGGCACCGTCACACTGGACTTGACGGTTGTTGCCACCAATCAAACATGGGATGGCGGTTCGACGGTGAATAATAACTGGACCAGCAATCCGAACTGGATCAGCGGCGCCGGTCCCGGGCTTGCTGGCGATGGGGTGACCTTTGCGGGAAGCACGCGGCTGGCGCCTAATCTGGATGAAAATTACAGTGTGACCGGATTGGTGTTTGGGGCCGATGCCGGAAGTTTTATCATTGGCTCATCGGATGGAAGCGCGCTGACCCTGGCCAATGGCGGCGCCGTGGTGAACAACTCCACCAATGCGCAGACCCTGAATGTGCCGCTGGCCGATGGAGGCGCAGGGATCACCAAGTCAGGAAGCGGATTGGTGGTGTTTGGCGCAATCAATCCCTACAGCGGGCCCACCACTGTCAGCGCTGGAACGCTTGAAATCTCAGGGCGCGTGGCCAGCACCAACATCACCACGGTAGCCAATGTGGCCGGGAACGCGTGCCTGGTTGACAGCGGATCCATTTCACAGCCCGTTCTTTTTTTGGGAAATGCAAACGGGGCAGCGGGCGCGGTTTATCAAACTTCCGGCACCATGTCCGTCTCCCCGGCAACCACCTTTGATAACACCGCAATAGGCAATGTCGCAGGGGGCTTTGGCTATTACGACGCCATTGGAGGAGTTTTCACCTCGGCGGGCATTGCCGTGGGCGGTGAGAATAACAACGGCAGCGGATTCAGCGGCACCGGCGGCGACGGCATCCTGGAAGTCACCGGCGGCACGGTTAATGACACCGGTTGGCTGGTGATGGCCCGTGGGGTGACGGGTGAAACCGGCCTGATGAATATTTTTGGCGGCAGTCTTAACTATGCCGGGGGCGGCATCGTCAATTGTTGGGGGGGCGGCCAGACAGCCGTGATCAACGTCCTGGGCGGGGTTGTTTCCAATGCCACGGCGGTGGGATTTGATTTGAACCAGTCAGGCAATTCCAACAACACGGGCATTCTCAACCTTGATGGAGGAGTTGCCCAGGGAGATTGGGTGAGTGGCGCTTATGGCCAGGTTAATTTTGATGGCGGAATCCTGCAATCCGGCGCTTCAAATGGATCCTTCCTGACAGGTCTTGGCAGCGTGAATGTCTATCCAGGGGGCGCCACGATTAATGATAATGGGCACACCATCGGCATCAACCAGGCGCTTTTGTCTCCGGCGGGCAAAGGCATCCAGGGCATTGCCTCGTTCACGCCGGGGGCTGGGTATATTGCACCGCCCATCGTGACCGTGGTTCGCGGCGCGGGTGACACCACGGGTGAGGGAGCCACAGCCATCGCACAGATTGATGATTCCACCGGAAAACCGACGAGCGGGCATGTAACAAACATCTTGATAACCTGTCCTGGCGTCAATTACACCGTCACCCCGCTATTTGTGTTAAGCGGCGGAGGCGGGACCACCCCGGCGACCATCACGGGCCAGGCGCCTGTTCTCAATGCCAGCGGCGGCCTGGTCAAGGCCGGCGCCGGAACACTTACGCTGGGTGGATACAGCACCTATGCGGGCGCCACAACGGTAAGCAACGGCACGCTCCGGCTGGCAGACCCCGTGCTGCATCTGACTTTTGACAATGTCAACGGGTCAACCGTGATCAATGAAGGCAGCGGGGGTTCCTCCATGAATGGCACGCTGACCGGCGCTGCCTCCATCGTTTCAGGCGGTCGTTTCGGGAATGCCCTGAGCATTCCATCGGGAGCGGCCAACGCGGGATATGTGCTGGTGAACAACCCTGTGGTGGCGATGACGGGTGGCAATGGGTGGACGATAGCGATGTGGGTCAAGACAGGCACGGCTGGCGGGGTTTACGCGTACCAGGGGTCTGGAGGGTGGGCGAGCGGCAACATGACGTTTTATTTGAACGAAGGGTCAGATGCGGGATACGGGGCCAAGGCTGGGGGAGTGAGTTATGCGCAGGGATGGGAGGAGGGAACCACCAGCATCAACGACGGGAACTGGCATTTTTTGGCGATGACGTGCAATGGCAGCATCAAGGCGATGTATGTGGACGGGAAGGTGGATGCGATAGCATCAAGTTGGGCGGCTGATACGGGGGTGGGAGATCAATTTTGGGTGGGAGGTTCGCCCGACACCGAGGACCAGGATATTGGCTTGAATGGATTAATTGACGAGGTTTATGTGTTTGACGGCGCTTTGAGCCAGTCGGAAATCCAATCGCTGTATGCAGTGAATCAGGTTACAAATATCCCCGCGAATGTGCTGCCGGTGGCGACCACGCTGAATATTTCCACAGGCGGAACGCTGGACCTGGCGGGTATTTCACAGGAGATATCCGGCATTTTTGGCGGCGGCATCCTGACAAACAGCGGCACGTCCGCCACGTTGACGGTTTCCAATTCCACAGCCAATCCCAGTTTGTTCAGTGGCTCCATTGGCGACACTTCCGCAGGCAACGCCCTGAGCCTGTTCAAGGCAGGCAGCGGAACTTTAGTCCTGAGTGGTTCCAATACCTACCACGGAAATACCACGGTCAATACAGGCACCTTGAGACTTTCGTCCGTGGCTGATGATTCCATCATGCACTTGACGTTTGACAACCCGCCCGGTGGATTGAGCGGGACTGTGATTACAAATGTCGGCTTGGGAGGTTCTGCACTTAATGGAAGAATCGTGGGCAGCGGCGCGTCCATCGTCACCGGCGGACGCTTTGGCAACGCGCTGAGCATCAATGGAACCGGAGGCACCTCGGAAAGCGACGTGGTTTGGATCTATAACCCGGGTGTGAACACAAGCGCCATGGGGAATTGGACTGTGGGTTACTGGGTCAAGACCACCACGGCTGGGGCGGTCATCATGTATCAGGGCGATGGCAGTTGGTCGAGCGCGGGGCAGACAGAGTTTTACTTGAACAATGGAGGGACCAATCCCGGAACCCATGCTGGCGCGGTGCGCTATGGCGGGGGCTGGCTCACCGGAACAGCAGCGCTTAATGACGGCAACTGGCACTTCGTCACCCTGGTGGATAATGATGGCGATGAAACCTTGTTTGTGGATGGGAACACGGATGCCGTGACATCCACCCTGGCTGGCGCGCTGGCCAGTGACGTGAACCAGATTTGGATCGGGGGTTCGCCGGATCCCGGTGATGGAGCAGCCAGGATGACGGGCCTGATTGACGAGGTTTACATGTTTGACCGGCCATTAAGCCAGGTTGAGGTAAAGGAGCTTTATACGAACAACAATTTTGGCGTGAATGGCTCCAACGTGCTGCCACCCACCACGCCGGTGACGGTGGCCTCCGGTGCGACCCTGGATTTGGGCGGGGTTTCCCAAACGCTTGGCTCGATTTCGGGCAATGGCACAGTCACCGATACCGGCGGGCCGGCGACCCTGACGCTTCATGACACTGGCAGCACGAGTTTTACCGGAACGATCAACGACACATCACCGGGCAGCGTTCTGGGTGTTGTGCAGGAGGGCAATGGGACGACCGTGTTGTCGGGCGTCAACTCCTATCATGGCACCACCATAGTGAATGGCGGCACGCTGCTGGTCAATGGAACCATCGGAACAGGCGCTGTGACGGTGGCGGGCGGCACATTGGGCGGTCACGGCGCACTGGGCGGAGCGGTCACTGTGCAATCCGGTGGCACCCTGGCCCCGGGAGGCGGTTTAACCGCCATGACGGTAAACAACAATGTCACCTTGGAGATGGGAAGCACGACAACCCTGGAGATCAGCGAATTGACGGGGACCAGCGACCAGTTGGCGGTGTCCGGCAATTTGATCTGTGGCGGAACGCTCCTTGTCACCAATCTGGCCGGCACACTCGCTGCGGGCGACAGTTACAAGCTATTCCAAGCTGGCTTGGTGAGTGGAACATTCAATTCCATGGTGTTGCCAACACTGGGCGGAGGATTGGGATGGTCAACCGCCAATTTGAACAGCGGCATCATCAACGTGGTTCAAACCACGAGCGCCACCCTTTTGGGGACACTGAGCGGATCAAATCTGGATTTGTCCTGGCCCGCTGGCTGGGTGGGTTGGCGGCTGCAAGTCCAGACCAATGGTTTGGGCATTGGCTTGGGCACAAACTGGCAGGATGTGGCGGGAGCAAGCATGACCAATAGCGTGACCCTGCCCGCGAACCCCGGCGTGGGAAGCGCATTTTATCGCCTGGTTTATCCTTGAATCCAGTCCGACTCCGGGCTTTGGCGCGGTTTGGAACCCGGCCACGATTCCAATTTTCACGAACCTAGCAAATTATCAGGTCCCGTTGTTTCCACCAATGACACGGTTTTTTTATCGCTTACTGAGGTAAGCGGGCTGTTGTTGGACGGCAAATGGCCGGCATTTTGAAATGATGAATCGGGTCGCCGGTCGAAAAATGCCTGGGGTTTGCTTTTTTTGGCGTTTTTCAGCCCTAAAAAAACGCATTATGATATGTGAACAATCCTGGGCGAAAAGCAAAGCAACCGATTTTTAATCAAAACCAGGAAAATGAAGCAGTACATTCTGCGGTCAATGGGCGGCATGCGTTTTTAAAATTTATGAAACCACAATTTTGGGTCGCAGGCTCCTGCCTGGTGGCGGTCATACTCGGCATTGGGTCGGCGAACGCCTCCGAGGCTGGCTGTCTGCAAATTGATGCCAACCAGGTTACGGCGCAAATCGGGCCGATGTTTTCCGGGATGATGACTGAAGAAATCAATCATTCCTACGATGGCGGTCTTTATGCGGAATTGATCCAAAACCGGGTTTTTGAGGACAATGCGGATATTCCTGTGCATTGGTCGGTGGTCCAAGGAGCCGGGTCCATTGCCGATATGGCTCTGGATAATGCCAAACCCCTGAATGACCAACTCACCACCAGTCTGCGCCTGACCGTGAAGGAGGTTGGCCATGAGGGCGGCGCGGGAATTGCCAACGATGGTTACTGGGGTATCCCGGTGAAACCTGCCACCACCTACAGGGCTTCGTTTTATGCCAGGGCATCGGATGATTTCAACGGTGCGGTGACAGCATCCATTACCAGCCTTGATGGCGCCTCGGTGTATGCGCAGGCTGCAGTGGATCATCTGAGCGGCGAATGGAGGAAATATACAGTGGCGCTGACAACCCCGCCTGGAATCAAACCCACGGTGGATGCCCGTTTTGTGCTTTTGGCCCATTCGCCTGGCACACTTTGGTTTGATTTGGTTTCATTGTTCCCGCCCACATGGAAAGACCGTGCCAATGGCAACCGCATTGACCTGATGCAAAAGCTTGCTGATATGAAGCCGGGCTTTCTCCGGTTTCCCGGGGGCAATTTTCTGGAGGGATCATCCATTGAAACCCGGTTTCCCTGGAAAAAGACCCTTGGGGACCTTTCCACCCGGCCCGGCCATCCCGGCTGCTGGGGATACCGCGCATCAGACGGGCTTGGCATGTTGGAATTTTTGGAATGGGCGGAGGACTTGAATGCGCAACCGGTGCTGGCGGTGTACGCCGGCTACAGTTTGCCCCCTAAAAATGAGGTTGTGAAACCCGGGCCGGAGCTGGCGCCCTACGTGGCGGATGCGCTGGATGAAATTGAATATGTGATGGGCCCCACCAACACCACCTGGGGCGCCCGGCGCGCCGAGGACGGGCATCCCGATCCATTCAAACTGACCTATGTGGAGATTGGCAATGAGGATTGGTTCGACCCCTCAGGTTCCTATGATGCCCGGTTCACACAATTTTTTGACGCCATCAAGGCAAAATATCCGCAGCTTCAATGTATTTCGACCGTTGGAAACGAGCAGCCGGAATCCAAAAGGGTGCATAGCCGCGTACCGGATGCCGTGGATGAACATTATTACCGCTCGGCGGAGGATTTCGAACAGGAAGCCCCGACGCGTTTTGATCATTACCCGCGGCAGGGGCCAAAGATTTTTGTGGGGGAATGGGCTGCCTACGAGGACGTGGTTCCTTGGAGTGAGAAGTCCTGGCGCCAGCCGCCAACCTCAAGCCTGAAGGCGGCGCTGGGTGATGCAGCATGGATGATAGGGATGGAGCGCAATGCCGACATCATCGTGATGCAGTGTTATGCGCCCTTGCTGGTGAACATCAATCGCGGAGCGCGGCAGTGGAGGCCGGACCTGATTGGGTACAATGCCCTGGAGAGCTATGGCGGTCCAAGCTACTACGTCAATGCCATGTTCAACACCAATCGAGGGGATGAGGTGGTTCACACTGCCTTGAGCGGTCTTGCCGCAGGGGCCACACCCGCGCTGGACTTTTCCGCCACCAAGGATTCAGCCACAGGCATGCTTTACATCAAAGTGGCAAACACCACCCCTCTTTCCCAGTCATTGCGTGTTCGCATTGAGGGGGTGAAACGGGTTTCTTCGAGGGGCTTCGATGTGGAGTTGGGGTCCTCCCAGTTGGACGTTAATAACTCCATGAGCAATCCGGAAAACATCGTTCCCACCACCCATAAAATCAAAGGGTTGGGGAGGGAATTTACCAGGGAATTCCCGCCTTATTCCGTGACGGTCTTGAAAATAAAGACCAAGTGAACGCGGCTTGATTTATTCGGCGCTGCTGCGGGGTGGTGCGGAGCGCCCCCATAACCAGTCAATGCAGTAGCACACGAAAAAAGCCCGAAGAGTTGGTGGGTGCGATGACAAGTGGGGAAAGGGCATTGGCCACGGGGGTCCAAGGTCCGGCCACATTGGTGGCGTCAAAAAGCGTTCGTTGAACCCAGTTAAACCTCAGTCTCGAGGCTGAGGATTTCAAGCCCACCACCACCTGTCCCAGTTGGTGGCCGTTTTCGTACAATCCCTGAATGGTGTCTGCGGTCACGGCATGATCTGTCATTCTTCGAATCTTCCAATTCGCGGTATTTTGGGATGTTGCAAACAGGAGGCGGAAAAAACCATGGCCCGCTCTACGGCGCGCCGCTTTGCATCAAAGAAAGTTCCTGATTGAGCGCTCCTTCCATGGTTTCGCACCCTGGCCAGACGCCGCCATTTTTAGGTCCCCCCCCTTCCTGGTAAACGCATGCAAATCAAAATGCGCATACATTTTGCCAATGCAGGGTTGGTGAAACAAGCCCGTGTGGAGGACAATTTTTGCAACGGGCGCAAGTGTGCGCTCACAAACGAAAAAATCATGGATCAAGGAAAGGCAAATATGAAAAAAATCATTATTTTGGCGGTTGCAATCGGGGTGGTTGCGGCCATCACTGCGCGGGGTGCGGACGCAAAGGATAATTGGACCAAGCTTTGCGCCAAGTGCCACGGCGCCGAAGGCAAGGGCGATACCAAGATTGGAGCGCGCCTGGGGATCAAGGACTTTTCTGACCCCAAAGTGCAGGCGGCCTTCAAGGATGACGACGCATTCAAGGACCTGAAGAATGGGCTTCAAAACGAAGATGGCCGGACATTGATGAAGCCGTTTGACACTTTGTCGGATGATGAAATCAAGGCGCTGGTGGCGTATGTCCGCACGCTGAAGTCACAGCCCTGAGCAGGCGCGACTCATTTCACGGTCCGCCATTCAACAACCTTTAAAGGGCATTTTTAAATGCCAACGCCACCGCCATGCCCGAAAAATCTACTGAAGAAAATGGGAGAGAGAAGGAAGTTCAACCGGTTGCACACTCATTATTCCGCAACTGGCTGAGCTTGGGGGGCGTGGTGTTGAGTTCTGGGGCGCTTTTCTCATTCGGCCTGCTGTGCATGTTGGATGAGATGGCCAGGCTCTCCAACCCCTACATTGGCATCCTGACCTATTGCGTGGCGCCGGTGTTTCTCATTGGCGGCCTGGCTCTGGTGTTTGGAGGCGCGTGGTTGGAACGGCGCAAGCGCCGGCGGGGCAGGATGGCCGTGCCCCGGTTGCAAATGGACCTGGAAAACCCCCGGGACCGGCGGCTTCTGGCGGCATTTGTCGCGGGGGCCCTGCTGTTCATCATGTTATCGGCCGTGGGCAGTTACCACGCTTTCAACGTGACGGAGTCGGTTCAATTCTGCGGTGAAACCTGTCATACGGTCATGAAACCGGAATTGACGCTGCATGACCTGGGACCTCATGCGCGGGTAGCCTGCGTGGAATGCCATGTTGGTCCGGGCGCATCCTGGTTTGTTCGATCCAAAATTTCCGGGTCCTACCAGCTTTATGCCGTGGCATTCCACAAGTATCCAACCCCGATTCCCACGCCGATCAAGAATTTGCGGCCGGCCCGGGAAACCTGCGAGCAATGTCACTGGCCCAAAGCCTTTGTCGGGAACCTGGACCGCACCTTCAATTATTTCCAGGATGATGCGTCCAACACGCCGTATTCCATCCGCCTGCTGCTGAAAGTGGGCGAGGGAGATCCTGGATCCTCACCGCAAGGAGGGATCCATTGGCACATCCTCAGTGGAAACACGGTGGAATACATTGCCACTGATGAGGCCCGGCAGGTCATTCCCTGGGTGCGCCTGACCGATGCCCAGGGTGTGGTGACCGTGTTTCGCAGTCCGCGGTTCACGAATGACATCAGCAAGTTCACCATCCGGAAGATGGATTGCATTGACTGTCATAACCGTCCTTCACACCGTTATGTCGCGCCAGATTTTGCCGTGAACGCCGCTATGGAACAGGGGGCCATCAACCCTGGAATTCCCTGGATCAAGACCAACGCGGTTTGGGTGTTGACGAGGAATTATGAAAGTGATGAGGCGGCCCGGGAAGGCATTGCCACCTCACTCTCGGAAAGCTACCCCAATGACCCGCGCATGCCGGCTGCCATCCAGGCGGTCCAGAAGATTTACTCGGAAAATTTCTTTCCTGAAATGAAAGCCAATTGGCGCGCCTATCCAGACAACATTGGGCATATGATTTGGCCCGGCTGTTTTCGGTGCCACGACGGGCTTCACAAGGCCGGGGACGGCCGGCACGTGATCAAGGCCGATGATTGCAACAATTGCCACACGATATTGGCCCAGGGCAGTGGATTACAACTTCTTCAAATGACGCCTGGCGGACAATCCTTCATCCACACGGGCGGAGATTATGATCTTGGTTGTTCGGAATGCCATACAGGCGGCCCGTAAAGCCGGGGCCTTGGCACGCAGTCAACCTGCCCGGCTGGCCGCCTGCGCGGGGTTGGTTTTTTTGTTGTTCGCAACCGGCGTCCTGGGGGCGCAAAAAACAGCCGCTCCACCCGGCAACGCCGATTGCCTGGATTGCCACACAGATCCCACCACAACCCGGTCGGTCCAGGGGCGCCAGATCCCCATGCCGGTTTTTCCCACCAACGGTTTTGCCGGCTCGGTTCATGCCAGGCTTTCATGCACCGATTGCCACACCGGGGTGCGGGAATTGGTGCATGATCCGGGCCTGCCTCCACCGGATTGCAGCGGGTGCCATGCGCGGGAAGCGAAGGAATATTCCGCCAGCATCCACGGCGTGAGTCATGCGCTTGGGGCATCGGGTGCGGCCCAATGCTGGGATTGCCATGGGTCCCATGAAATCCTGCCGGTCACGGACCCATCCTCGCCGGTTTACAAGATGAACCTGCCGCAGACCTGTGCCAAGTGCCATGGCAATGCGCAACTCACCCAGGAGTATGGCATCCAACAGCCTGAGGCGCCCCGTGAATACACAGACAGCATCCACGGCCGGGCCCTGTTGAAGATGGGGTTGATCGTGGCGCCTTCCTGCAATGATTGCCATGGAGTTCATGACATCAAGCGGCCCGTGGACCGCGATTCCCCAATCAACCATGCGCACATTGCCGCGACCTGCGGGAAATGTCACCTGGGCATTGAGCGGACGTATATGAAGAGTGTTCACGGCCAACTTTTGGCCAAGGGAGATTCGCGGGGACCCGTTTGCACGGATTGCCACACGGCCCACGACATTGGCGATACTGCGGCGGTGAATTTCAAGGCGCTTAGCGACCAGCGTTGTGGCAGGTGCCATGCCGACCGACTGGAGCATTACCGCGAGACCTATCATGGCAAAGCCATGGCGTTGGGGCGGCCCAACGTGGCTTCAGATGTGGCAGCCTGCTATGATTGCCATGGTTATCATGATGTGCTGCCCCCGTCCAATCCTGACTCCAGCCTGGCCCAGGGTCACATCCTGGCCACCTGCCGCCAGTGTCACCCTGGCGCGACCATGGGATTCACCCAGTACATGCCGCATGCCAATGCCATGGATGCCAGGCATTATCCCCTGCTTCACCTGGTGTTCATGTGCATGACCGGCTTGCTGGCGGGCACATTCGCTTTCTTTGGCCTGCACACCCTTGCCTGGCTTGTGCGCGTCGCCTACCTGTATTTGAACGATTCAAAAAAATTTCGAGAGGCCAAAATCGCCACGCAGGTGGATGGCGAATGGTTCACCCGGTTTGCTCCCTTTGAGCGGCTCCTGCATTTCATGGTGGTCTCCAGCTTTTTGCTGTTGGTGATCACGGGCATGCCGTTGAAATTTTATGACGCCGGCTGGGCGCGCGTGATATTCGCCGTCATTGGCGGACCGGACACGGCGAGGATGCTGCACCGTTTTGGAGCGGTGGTCACGTTCATTTACTTTGGCCTGCACCTCTGCTCTCTGGCTGGCAAGGCATGGAGGGGGCGGCGTTCGCTGCGTGACCCCGACACCGGCAGGCTGCGCCTGCGAAGGCTGGCAGGCGTGATATGGGGGCCCGATTCCATGGTTCCATCCATGCAGGACTGGCGTGATTTTGTGGCCCACAACAGGTGGTTTTTCGGCAGGGGACCGAGGCCGCAATTCGACCGGTGGACTTATTGGGAAAAATTCGATTATTTTGCCGTTTTTTGGGGCGTGGCCATCATCGGCACATCAGGCCTTTTGATGTGGTTTCCCACCTTTTTCACACGCTTTCTGCCCGGCTGGATCTTGAACATTGCCCTGATCATTCATTCTGATGAAGCCCTTCTGGCCGCCGGGTTCATTTTTTCCATCCATTTTTTCAACACCCATTTCAGGATTGAGAAATTCCCAATGGACACGGTTATTTTCTCGGGACGCATTTCCAGGAATGAAATGTTGCACGAACGCAAACGGTGGTACGACCGTCTTGTTTCGTCCGGGCGGCTGGATGATTTCAGGTTGCGGGACGAGTGGTTTCGCTGGAAAAACATCGCCCGGTTTTTTGGATATTTTTTCTTCGGCCTGGGCATGGTCCTGCTGGTCCTGATTCTCTATGCCATGATCCGGCGGTTGACGCATTGATTGAAAGAAGAGCGGGGTTTCAGTTTTCGGACCAGGCCGGGAAGCTGGCAGCAGCCGCGCTGCCCAATGCGGACAGCGCTCCGGGCGCAGGGCAGGGTGCGTGTGGACGGCCAGCCCGGTGCGTCAAACATTGTTTTGATTGAAGCTGCGCCAATTTTTCACGGGGATCAGGGCAAGGAGAATGATGGCCATTTGACTTCCGACAAAAATCAGGAGCCACTGAAAGGCGGCGTTGGTGAAACCATAGCTGTGCAGGCCAATGCCGAGCATATTCACCCCGAACCAGGACCAACTGGTGATGATATTGCCGATCACCGCGAGGATCATCAGGCCTCTTTCCCGGACCAACCCACCCCAGCGGGCATGCAAGATGGCTGCGTTCCAGAGCACGATCAACAAGGCTCCATTCTCCTTGGGGTCCCAGCCCCAGAACCGGCCCCATGATTGATCCGCCCAAATGCCTCCGAGGACAGTGCCCAAAAAACTGAACAGCGTGGCGAAGCAGACAACGCCATACACCATACGGGCCAGCGCCCTGGCCGTGCCCGGGTTCAGTCCGCTGGTCAGCAATCCGCGCAGGATATAAATGATGGCAAGCAGTCCGGCCACAAATGTGGAAGCATAGCCCAGCGTGACTGTGATAACATGGGTGCTCAGCCAGAAGTTGGTGTTCAGAACAGCGCGCATCATTTCCATGGTGTCCCCTCCCAGGGCGAGGTTGTGAGCAATAATGAGGGTGACAAACCCGGCCAGCGAGGCCACCACGCAACCCACGCCATCCTTGTGGATTTTTTCAAGGATCATGCCCAGCACCACCGCCCCCCAGCCAATAAACACCGCCGAGGAATAAAGATTAGTGACCGGTGGGCGACCCTCGAGGTGCATGCGGAAAACCAACCCGAAGGAATGAATCACCCAGGCAAGGATAACCAGGAAGAAGGCGGAGCGCCGCAGCCAGTCGGTTCCGTGAAACCAGGACAGGAAGGCGAGGAGCAAGGCGGCAATGTAAATGAGCGTGGCAAGGTAAAAGGGCTGGATGCTATTGAAGACAAACTCCTGGCTGGCGAGGTTGAGCTCATGTGAATACCGGGTTGCCAGCCAAGCTCGATAGCCATCCACGGCGTGATTGAACCTGCCCGGGTCATTGGCCCGGTATGCGGTTACCATTGTGGCATAGGCGGAGGTGGCCGGGTTCAATTGGCCGTCGCCCGCCGTTAGCATCAGGTTGGTGCCCACGCTTTGCCATTCATCCCGCGGAACCAGGTTGTCAGCGGGTGGTATGGGCGACAGGGGCGAGTATCTGGCCATGGTGTCGTAACCGGCCAGGAACCCGAGGAAAAGCCCCAGCGCATTGGTGTCATAAGAGCGCCCGGCGGCGCGGTCATCCATGGCAACCATTCCGGGGCGGATGCTTTTTGTGTAGGCTGCCAATTCTGCGGCAAAATCGCCGGTTCGCGGAGGTTTGAGACTCAGTTCGAGCTGCTCGTAGAGATTGATGGCATTGGCCAGTTTCATGAGCTGGGATTCAAACACCGTGCGTCTGGAGTTTTCGATTCCCTCAATCCGCCCTGCCTGGGCGAAGAGCTGGCTGGCTTGGGGCTGGATGTCGTTGTAGGAAAAATATTCCCTGGTTTCCGGGAGCCTCAGCAGGGCGAGGACTTCGCCGTTGTTCACGCGGAATATTTTTTGGGAGTCAGCCATTTCAGGCGCAGCCAGGGTGGCAAGCAGCCATTGTGTGGCGCTCTCCGGCCTGCCGTCATCCAGCAGTACGGTCTGCTTGGAGCGCATTTGCAGCAGGGCGTTGCGGGCCACGGAATCGAACGGCTGGAATCTTCCATCCATAAGGACCGGAAGACTGCCAAAGGCGCGGAAATGAAACCCGGTCTCTGGGGAAGGCAGGCAGGCCGAAAAGAGCCAGATGGCGAACCCGGCCACGCACAACCACGGAACGGTTTTTTCAATGCGATGTTTCATTTGCGGACCTTTCCTTTAAAAAGGGAATCAAGTGAATGAGGAATTGAACAATGAGACCCACGCCCACCAGGGCGCAGGCAAAATAGGGCGTGAGCCAGCCGGGATTTCGCACCACCTGCAGGACACTGCCCTTGTCATCCGGGTCAAAACTGGCCTGGTAAAAGGTGGCACCATCATAGCGGAGCGGGTTGTTCATAAAGATGAGGACCTCGCGATTCTCACCGCTGGCGGGGCATTGCAGCCGCACCCGGCTGGAAAAGTTTTTGGGAATATCCGTGCCCGGGTAGCGATCATGCCTGAATTCAAGGAGTTTCAGAGAGAATGGCAGGTAATAGCGCCGGGCGCGCAGGAAAAGCTCATACGAGCGCCCCTGCCAGGTAAAGGCCTGGGGTTTGTCAAAATATTCGGAGACAAAAAATGTTCCCAGGCTGCCGCTGCCAGTTTGGATGTCCACCAAGGCGGATGGAACATCGGTTTTATCCAAGGCTGTTTCACTTGGCGCATCGCGCCACCAGAGGTCGCCGCCAAAGCCCGGCGCTGCTTGAACGCGTTCGAATCCCGGGGCCGGCTGCATGGATACCTCCGAGTTGGCACGATAGGCGGCTATTCGCACCTGAAATGAAAGACCAGGAGGTTGAAAAATGGAGCGCCGATCCAGGAACTGGGCGGGGATAGCCACGACTTTTTCAACCTTGGGATCCGTCACGTCCACTATGGCCAGCTCGGATTGACGTTCAGACTCCGAATAGTCCCTGGTCTGACCCAGCCGCAGGTGCATGACGCTTTCCACCGAAAGACCATCGGTCAGCATCTGTCCTGCCAGCAAAAGCACAATGCCAAGGTGAACCAGGACAATCCCTATTTTTCTCTTGCCCGGCCTGTAATAGCGAACATGCGCAACCAGAAGGTTGATCAGCAGAAGCCCACCAATCAAATATCCCCCGGGGAAAACCGGTATCTTCCACGGGAACCCGGCGGGATGCCAGTAAATGAACAGACTTCGGAAGATTTCCTCCTGTGCCCGATAAAGCCCCATCTGGACCTGCGCCAGGGTGCCCCAAAAAACAATGACGCATCCCAATACCAAACAGGAAAAGGTGAGCCACAGGGAGGAGAAACCCCGGATGAATGAGCGGATCATGAATTCAATGAAAGGAACCTTGTACGAATTGGATGAATTCATCCTTATGTGCAGCCACCACGCCGGCATCGCCCAGCAGTTTGAAATACCGGCACTCCCCTGCCTGGGTTGTCTGTATTCCGATCAGCCGGGTTGGTTGGCCTGATTCAATGCTGGTACCAGCCAAATCCACGATTACCGCGCTGCCATTGGTCAGCGCCAGTGGCATGCCATTGGCATCTTTCTCCGGAGCCAAGCCAAGTTGAGCGCGCCAGCGGTTAACGTTGGGCAGCAGCCCCGTTCCATTGCCCATGGGCTTGCTGACATTAACGGTGGCACTGCTGTCCCCCTGGCCTGAAATGAGAAACTTTGCAGCCAGGAATTCACCGCCAGATTCTTCCTTCCAATCCGCCGGAACCCGCCATGCGGGCTGGTCTTTCTGGTAAATCAACGAAGTTGCCTCCGGGCCTGAGATCATGCCTTCAATATCCGGATGGCCTGATGGCAGGGCTGTTTGATCCTGATTGGAGGAAAAGGAAATGGATTGCAGGAAGGCAATGAAGGCGGTCTTTTGTTGTTCCACCAGATCGGGGTCGCCTGTCATCTTGTAAAACCATGTTGTGTTGTCGCGATGCTGGATGGTGCCAAGAATCCGGCTGGAAGCGCCGCCAACATCATAGAGCTGGGCTGGTTGGCCTCCCACGGAAACGGATTGGGCCGCATTTTGCAATTCATTCGAGGAGGCTGCCGGAAGTTGGACCTGCCCGCGCCAGCGGTTGACATTGGCAAAATCCCCGCCTGCCATGCCGGGCAGTGGAATGATGCTGACATCGGCAGATTTGCCCCCGGGGCCGCTGATTTTAAAAGAGCCAACCCGCATTGCTCCCGGCGCCAATGACACCCAGTTCGAAGGGGTTGTCCATGTGAGAGGCGGGACATTTTGAGCGCCGGACGGCACAAGTCCGCCGGGCATTTGACCTGATGCGCCCATCATGGAGGAAATATCCGGATGTCCCGGGGGTAGCGCCGGGTTGGACAGGTTGGTGGATGCGGTGGAAATTGATTCAGGCGCGTCCTTGCCGGGCGCTGTCTGGTGAACTTGCACCCCGTCCTGGCGACAACCCGTGGACAGGATGAGAGACAATGTGAAAAGATAAATCGAGCAAGTTTTGCCCGGGTGGATTTCTGGATGCTTTTTCATGGGGGGTTCAAACTCATTCGCAGCATTGTGTTTGTTAAAGCAGGTATCATGTGCTTTCAATGCATAATCTGACGCAAGGCTGCAATTTCGACCAACCGGCGATTGCCATTTGCGACACAATATTTGCGGGCTGTTTTTATGCGGAATGCGAGCAAGGATTGATGCGGGATGACATGCGGATTGGGTTGGAAACGGCTGAACTCAGAACTCGTATTGAAGACTGGCCATGACCAGACTGCCTTGAAAATTGCCATTCCCGCCCGTCAAGGCGTCCTGGTAATCATAATAACCGTACTTCAGGTTTACGCGCAGGTTTGGGTTGACGCGGCGCGTTATGGTTGCGGTCACCGCTTGCTCGCGCGAGCCTGCGCCCAAGGGCACCCCGGCGGGGGAGTTATTCACATAATCATCGGTTCGGTAATAAAAATAATCCAGGTGCAAGTCCGTCTTGTCGTCCAGAACCAGTGTGGGGGAGAAATTGAGCGTCCAGTAATTGTTTTCCGCATTAAGAATGGCACCGGGCGAGGGCGGTGATGACTGGGCGCCAATGTCGGCGGAATTTTGCGCCCCCGGGGTCTCGGTCGTGCTCAAGACATAGGTGAAACCAGCCTCCAGGCTCAAGCGGGACCAAGGAAGCCAGCTTATGTTCTGGCCGATGATATGACTGTACATTCTTGAGGTTTCCAATTCATTGATGCCCGAGGCTCCATCCGGTGTGGTGTCTATCACGGAGTACTGGTATTCATACCGGCTTATCAGGGAAAGGCTGCCAAGCAGATGCAAGGTTGCACGGCAATTGCCATCAAAGGTTTGAAGGCCTTGAACGGAAAAGTAACCGGGATAGGTGAGGCCGCTCGCGGTGCTGTTGGCGGGAGCGGTATAGCTGTAGCGGTCGTTTTTGTAATAGCCTCCAAAGTCCAGCGCGAGTCGGCTGAGGGGATACCAACTGGCGCCCAACGAGTATTTTTGCAGCAGGCTGTTGTTGTCCGTGTAATTGGTCACGGCTGGCACGCCGATGCCGTCCACCTGGCTCAATCCGCCAAACTGGTTCAAATACCCCTGGCTTTGCTCCCATTGTCCGCCGGTGGTGAGGACCCAGTTGGTAAACCCGGTGTAGCGAAGATCAAGGCTTTCGGTCACGTCAATCGTGTCGCTTGAACTCTGGCTGTTGAACGGTTGACTCGAATAGGAGCCCAAGGTGCCGGTGCCGGTGGAATTATTATTCCAGCTTTCCCTGCTTGCCCGAATGGCGGGGATAATATCCAGGGAGTTGGCCGGTATGGTGAGCAGGTTCAGATCCATGACATATTCCTGCAGATGCGAATTGCCCAAAAGGTTGTTATATCCCAATCCGTTGCCGAAGGCGGGCGAATAGGGGGCGCTGAATGAATTCCCGTAAACCTGATTCCCGGAGAAGTTGTCATCCATGTTGGCAACCATGCCCCCTGCGGAGACAAACACATGTTGTTGAATCCATTTCTCACCCGTGGCTGTGGCGCTAAACAGATTGCAGGTGTTTCTTTGATTCTGGGCCACGTCCATGGCTGCAGGTTCTCCCGGGTACAAGGCCGAGTCCAGGCCATCGTTTAAACTGGCGTGTTCAAAATACAGCCCCAAACCAAAATCCGTGCGCCAGATGTTCTTTTTGGCATTCAAATCAATGGCGTCCACGGTTTCATCTATGTTGTACATGCTCGGCACCAGGCCCTGCACCGTGGATGGCGAACCCAGCGGGTTTGGATGGACCGGGTCCCAGATGGTTGAATCCTCATTCCCGTGTCGGTAACTGTGCGTGTACTGAAGGGTGATGCTGGTTAATTTGTCGAGGTTGTAACCTCCCAGGATTGAGTATTCGCCACGATCCAACCCCAGCGGGGTGTTCCCCTTTGGTCCATAATATTGCGCGCGGCTGGATCAAAGCCCGGAACTCCTTTTCAAACTTCGCGGCGTGGATCCCGCTGATCTTATCAGCCAGG
>DAIDJC010000029.1:18377-18667 GCA_027451565.1 Limisphaerales bacterium
CGGTGGATGGGAAAAACCCTCCCAGGTCGTCAAACCAGGTGCGTGCATCGTCCGCGTGAAATTGTAGAAACCATTTCTTGGAATTGTCGAGGCGCGCACTGATGTCATAATCGTGCTGGTCATAAATGCCGCGGCCATCCAGCGTCAGGGTCGTGTTCGTGGACACATTTCCCTTGATATGAAAATCGTCAATTCCCCCGAAGGGACCTGTATTCCAGCTTTGAATCGCTTGGGCCTGCGACCCGTTGCCGCGTGTCATCAAGCCGCCCGCGGTGAAATCCACCCAGTTT
>DAIDJC010000030.1 GCA_027451565.1 Limisphaerales bacterium
ATGGTATCAAAAGTTGATTTCCATGAAGTCATTCAAGGTGGTGGCCCGTGTGAATGAATCCTTGAGCACGCTTCAGGGAGTGCTGCCAAACGCGGCGGCCATGCTGCAAAAAGCCCTGGAGGAATGCCAGCCTGCCTCCCGATAAAACTCAGCCAGCCCCCAACTCCTTGATGATGAGGCGTGTCAAATCTTCCACCGAGTAGGGTTTCAGAATAGTTGATGCATTTTGCAGCCGGATGTTTTCCCGGGCCTGGTCATCCAGGTAGCCTGAGGCCAGAATGAACTTGGTGCCGGGCCAGCGTGGAGCGATCTTTTTGATGAGATCCACCCCATTCATGGCCGGCATGTTGTAATCGGATAAAATCAAATCCACGGGTTGGCCCATGTGTTCCAACATGAGGATGGCTTCCTCGCCGTTTTTTGCGGTAAGGACCGTGAATCCGGCTGATTCGAGGAAATTTTGGGCAAAGTCCCGCAAAAGCTCCACGTCATCCACCACCAGTATGCGGCCCTTGGAATTTTTCAAGGTCTGTTCCGGTTTTTCGGCTTTTTCTGTGTGGTGTCCTCGGGCAAGCGGCAGGTAGATGTGAAAGACGGCGCCCTGCCCGACAGCACTTTCCACATCCAAAAAGCCGTCTGCTTCACGGACAATCCGCTGGACAATGGGCAATCCAAAACCAGTGACCTTGCTGATGGATTTGGAGCTGAAATGCGGCTGGAAAATGCGTGAAAGAATTTCAGGAGGAATGCCTGCACCGTGGTCACGAACACTGCACCGTGCGTAGTGGCGGCCCACAGGAAGGTGATGGCGGATGGCAAGGTGTTTTTCCAGCGGGACAACGGCATTCACCACCTGGATAACACCACCTTCTGGCATGGCTTCCTGGGAATTGGCAAACAAATTGATCAGGGCCTGGGTGGCGCGGGAATAATCCATGCGCACTTCAACAGGTTCGACTGCCGGTTGAAGATCCATCACCACGTTTTCACGCAGGTTGGGCCGGGCCAGCCTGGCGGCATCGGCAATCACGCTGTTCAAGTCCAGCACCGCATGACGCTCGTCCCGGCCACGGCTGAAAGCCAGCAGTTGCTGGGTGATGTCCCTTGCCCGCACGGATGCCATGCTGATTTTTTCCAGGCTCAGGCCAAAGACAGCGGGCAGGGCGGGATCACGACTGAGCTGCATTTGCAGCAACTGCACGTGACCCATGATCACCTGGAGAAGATTATTAAAATCGTGTGCCACCCCGGCCGCCACGGTTCCAATGATTTCCATTTTTTGGGATTGGAACCTCTGGTTTTGAATCTCGTCATAAAGGGAATGGTCTTCCACGCTAATGATCAATCCCCCGGATTGGGATCCCGCCACCAAGGGGGTGATTTTCACCATCCAATGACGCCCATCTGAGGAGTAATAATAATCCGATTGGGTTTTGCCGAATTCCCTGGCTTTCTCAAAAAGGCTCCGCAAGTTTTCACGCCGGGCAGGGTCTGGCACATAATCCAGGAAATAACGACCGGTTTCCGGTTTTCCGTTCAGGCGAATTCCAGCGTGTTCCTCCGGCAACTGCTGCCATCCATCGTTGGCGAGGATCAATCGAAATTCATGATCCAGACTGTAGATGGCGCTATCCAGGGATTGGAGAATGCTGCGTGCGAAATCCCGCTCCTCGCGCAATTCCTCCTGGAGCTGCTTGCGCAGGGTCACATCCCGCTCACTTGTGACATAACCCATGAACCCACCGGCCAGGTCAAATATCGGGGAAATGGTGGATTCGACCAGATAGGCCTCGCCATTGGAGCGCAGGTTCACCAACTCACCCACCCACTCCCGACCCTGGCGGACCAAGTCCAGATATTCCGCCACACGACCTTGTTCAGAGGGGGCTCGCAGGAATTGGTCCGTGCGACCCATCACCTCCTCGATGCCATAACCCGTGGCAGACTGAAAGGCGGGGTTGACATAGGTGATTTGAAAATTTCTGTCGGTGACCAGGAAAACATCCGGTGTGGCATCAATGGCAGTAATCAACCTTTGAACATGGGACTCCAGCCTGTGGGCCGTGGTGGTATCGCGAAAATTGATGAGAATATACCCATCCGGCATGGGGATGAAATCCAGGTCCATGACCAGGCTGCCGCCGTCGTCGAAAACCACCTTCAACGATTTGCCGCGCTGGGGGTCTGCAGACGGGCTGAGGGAGATGGAATCAAAAATCTGGCGGGCGGCGGGTGGCAGGACATTGTGAATGGACACCATTCCGGGTCTCATTTCCGCAGGCAATTTGAACAAACGTCCTGCCTTGGGGTTGGCATGGGCCACACTCCCATCTGCGCGGCAAATAATTTGGGCATCCAGCGAAGCGTTGAAGAGAGATTTCCACCAGCGGCTGGCCGCATCGTGCTGGCCGTCTCCATGATGCCTGGGGGTCGGGGTCATAAGGCCGTCAGGCATAAACAAACAACAGGTCAGTAATGGGTTGGATCCGGTTATGATTGAGAATCTTTTCGATGAAGGTGGCGTTTAAGAGCTGGCCTTCCGCCACCAGCAGCAAACCATTGTAGGTATGAACGCCCTTGGCCAGCACCATGCCTGGGCGGAGTTCATTCAGCAGGACCTGACGCACCTTGCGCGGCACCACCGCCGTGGGCTGGGCACGGATGAAAATGCGGACAGCTTGAGGATCGAACAAGGTGCCCGCACCGGCCTTGATGGACTCCAAGGCCTCGTGATCCTGAAACGGGCTGGAGACAAAGGCTGCAACCACGGTGAGCAGCCGGGCCAGCCAGGGAATCATTTCCCCTGCCAATCTGTCAGGATAGCCCCCTCCATCAAAACGCTCGTGGTGGGCGCGGATGATTTTTCCAACCGCCTCCAAGTTGGTGCCAAAACCGGTCAGTTCCTGCCCCAGCACCGGATGCTGCTCAATGAGGGCACGCTCGGCATCGCCCAGGGATTCGGGTTCCTCTTCCCATTGGCGAATGATCTGGCGCGGCACCCCCACCAAGCCAATGTCATAGAGCAATGCGCTGCATTCGAGCACCCTGGAGTCCTCCTCATCCAGTTTCAAATGCTCGGAGACCGATTTGCAGAGCTGAAAGGAACGACGGGCACGGTTCCCCAGCAATGGATAGAAGGTTTCCATTGTATGCACGCACAATTCCATGGTGTGCACAAGGTTGTCCTCCAGCGCATCATTTAGGTTGTGCAACTGAAGGTTCTTCTGAGCCACCAGCTTGACCTGCTGTTCCAATGAACGGTTCAGCTCGATCAACTGCTGGTTCATCGCCTGGGTGGCCGACTGGAGGTGCGCGTTTTGATTGATCAATTCATGTCGCTGCACCCCATTTTTGACCGCTGCAAGCAATTCCTCGCGAAGCCAGGGTTTGACGATGAACCGAAAAATCTCCCCGGTATTGATGGCTTCCACCACTGTTTCCATGTCCATCACCCCGGTGATGAGCATGCGGGTGGCGGCAGGCTGAATGCGGGCTGCCTGGCCCAAAAGATGCAAACCGGAAAGTCCAGGCATGCGTTGGTCCGAAAGAATGACGGAAAAAGTTTTATTGCGAACATCCTCCAAGGCTGCCGTAGGATCGGTTCGCGCCTCGGTCTTGTAACCTGCCCGCCCCAATTCTTCCTCCAAAAGTTTCAACACCGCCGGGTCATCATCCACAAGGAGGATGGGATTAGGCAGCTTGAAAGGGGCCTCTGCATCGTTCATTTGGCTTGCCAGGCGTAATAGTGTTCATGAAAAGGTGGACCAAGCCGTGTGATGGACTGCTGCGTAAGATTGCTGCAAACGCTTCAAATTCCGTCCCGCTTCCTGCCCCTGTCGGAATTCGCCGTCCACCCGCGCCCGAACCCTTTTCAACAAAGATATATTGGATTCCACCTGTCTGATCAATCCCAAAACCGTGGGTTGAAACCGGCGGGCGGCCACCTTGGGGTCAATTCCCTGGCTGATCCATTCCGAGCAGGCGCGACGATGCAACTCCTCGATTTCAGATTGGATTCTCGCGATGATACGGTGGCACTCGTCCACCAAGGGCCAGTTTCGTGATTCGATGGCCAGACTGGCAGCTTTGGCAAGGCGCTCCCATTCTGAGCAAGCTCCCCACAAGGCAGCTTCAGCCTTCATGAAACCAAGGCATTGGGTAATGCCGCTGCTTGGGAGGTGGATTCCGCGCCATCAGACCCCAAACGAGTGAGCATTGTGGCCCAGGCATCACGTATTCCGGTGATGTGCCCCACCACTTCATCAACTCCATCCCGCCGCTTTTGCAGGTTGCTTTCCATCAGACGGGCGTCAAAGTACACGTAGAGTCGTCGCAGAGTCTGCGCCAGCTCCCCTCCCGCCTCTAAATTCAGCGAGGCATTCAACTGGCGAATGACCTCCGCCGCATGCCGGAGGTTGTTATGGATGATTTCATTGCGCGGACCGGGACTGGAAATATCAAAACCCTGCAGGGCACGCTGCATGGAATGGATGGCGGCATCCAGCAGCATTAAAATTAATTTCCCAGGCGGGGCGGTTTGCGCGGCCACCTGGCGGTAGGATTTCCATGGGTTGGCGGGTGTCATGGCTCAAATCAAACCTGGATCAACCCCCTTGAATGGATGACTGGCCCAGCTTGGAGGCCAGCAACCCGGCCAACTGGGTCATTTGATTCTCGGAAGGGTAGTTGGGGTCCGCAGCCAGACTGCTGGCCATCAAAACTTTCTCGGGACGGAGGGATGAAACCTGCTGAAGCCGGCTTTCCAAGGCTGAAGTGCGCTCAAAGGACATGGCTGGGGTGACGGTCTGGGGTTGTGTCGGACGTGCAACCGGCTGTGCGGTTTCAGCATTCACGCTCTGGCCAGGATTTAAATTCACTTCCATGATTTTTATAACAGCGACATCATTCCAGCCGAAAGAGTGCGGCGCAACTTCTAATCGGCTTTTAGACCGACAACTTTAGCAAAAGAACTCATCTTTTTGGCAATGTCCCAAACACCGTGTACGCCGTGTATTCACCAAAATAACGGGGTGAATTCAAAACCGTCCACGGATCATCTGATACAGGCTGGGGTTGCCGGTTCAACCAGGACCACATGCGCCGAAAGAAGGTCTGCGACTTTACAGTTCCCCGCTGGACCCGCTCGTAATCCTCGGCGCCTTTGCTTACGGCAGGGTCTCCCGCATCAAACACGGTGTCGTCCGCCCAAATGATGGCCTGTGAGGAAAGGTCCACCAATTTGAACCTCCAACCCACGGTAATGGGCGGGTAGGCGTGAAAAGTCGTTAATTGACAAAACAAAATGGCGTCGCATCCATAATGGTCCTTCAAGGAGCCAAAAAAACTGGGAGGAAGCTCCTCGGTTCCGGACCATGTGGGTTGTCCCGTGAGGGTTTCCAGTGTTTCGGCGGAAGCCACCACCACCTCAAACCGCGCGGTTTTAATCAGTTCAGCCTTCACCACTGGATCAAGCATGGAACAGCCATCCAAAAGGTCCGGGGCTGAATGTTCATACGCCACCGGCAGGAGCAGGACGCGCTTGATGGAGGTTGGCAAAATGCCGGCAGCAGAATAGACATTGTTCCCAGGGACAACGCCGCCTTGTGACCTGACCATGGACCCCACTAAAAACGTCAATACCACCACCGTCAGGCAGCCAAGGTTGGATAAGCGCGTCTTCACGATCAATCAAAGAGTTCCATTGGTGATTTGTTCAGAAAGATAGGTTAACTGCTGCGTGGACTGGCTCTGAGCGGTTTCCATCGCCGTGAATTCACTGGTCCACCGGGCTGTATCCGATGTGATTTTGTTTTCCAGGTTGGTGATTTGCGAATTCAGAGCCGTTACCTGCTGGTTCAAGCTGGCCTCATGGTTGGTGATGGTCCCGTTGGCTCCGGTGGTGTCGTTGATGTAATTATTTACCTGCGTGGCCAAGCCGTTGGTCGGGTCATTAAACAGAGATTGAACGCTATTCAGGTTTGATGCCAGCATGCTGTTCAGCGTGGAGGTGTTTACGGAAAGGGTGTTATTCTGGCCATTGGATTGGATGCCAAGGTCCGAAAGCATCTGGACTGCGCCGGTGAGGCCGGACACAGGGCTGGTGACCAGAGACCTTAAACCTGTTGCAATACTCCCGGCTGTGAGGTCCCCGGTCAGGACGCCCGGTGTGACCGCCCCGCTGGAGGAGGTTTTTACTGCCTGATCGTTGGTAATGGCCGATTGCAGGGTATTGTAATCCGTCACGAACTGCTGGATGGCAGTGGAAAGCGCGCTGGTGTCGCTGGTCACGTTCAGGGTGACGCTGCCTGTTTGCGCCACGTTCACGGTCAGGCCTGGAATGTTGGAAGTGGCCGGGGAAATGGTGTTGGACTGGCTGACCAACTGCTGGCTTCCACCATTCAAGGTGTATAGCAGGTTGTTGCCCGCCTGAAGCGTCCCACCCGTCAGGCCGGTGGCCTGAAGAAAATTGCCGGTGACATCCTGCATCGAAATGCCCACATTCCCAGTGGTGTTGTTGGTCAGTGTAAACCGGTTGTTGATAGGATCATACGCAGCCGTGACGCCAGCGGTGGAGCTGTTGATCTGGTTCAGCACGTTTTGGATGCTGTCCGAACTGGCGTTGAAATTGAAAGTCACCCCGTTGATGGAGAATTGGCCGTTCCCACTGCCGCCATCAGAAATGGTTGTGGCCAGGTTGGCATTGGACATGGTCACGCTGGTTTGAACATGCCCCAGCGCTGATGTGCTGGTGACGGTCCCCGAATTGTTATTGTACAATTGGGCCACCTGAAGAAAATTGCTGGTGTCCGCAGCGCTGCCCAACACTATGGGGCTGCTGCTGCTGAGCGTGATTTCATCGGTGGTGGCGTTGTAACTGGCGGTCACTGCATTATTCGTGGCGGAGGCAATGTTGTTGAAAACCTGCTGGAGGGAATCGGTGGTGGCGATATTCACCTGGGCGCCGTTGACGGTGAAAAACCCCGCAGTCACTGGCGTGGAAAAACCTGCCGTGCCGATGGTTGTGGAGCTGATGTTGCCACCAGGGCTCAAAACCTGGCTGATGTTGCCCGTTCCATTGATTTTAGCCGCCGTGGCCAACTGGCTGATGTTGAAAGTGTAGCTGCCCAATTCGGCGGCAGACCCCACCGTGGCCGTGGCCACTGAGGAATTGGAAGATTGCACCGTGGAACCGGTGTACAACGATGAATCCTGCAGCGTTTGAATATCGGTTTGCAGGGTGGCGAAATCACCATTGATGGAGGTATAAGCGGAAAGCTGGGAGTTTAGACTGCTGATTTGTTGGTTCCATGCTGTTTCTGGCGCACGCTCTGCCTGGGCGAGAGCGGAAATCACCGTGGACCAATTCATGCCTGAAGCCAGTCCGGTGACCGCCAGGTTGGGTGAATTGGTGGTGGACGGATTGGAATTGGATATGCTGGGGGGCGTGCCGCTGGCCAACATGTTGGCCAGCAGATTGGACGCCGTCACTGGTCCTGAAATGGTGCTGGACATAACCGTTATGAACTCTCGTTCCGCATTTTAATTCGAACCTGCCGGGCTGCCTCAACTGGGCCGCAACCATCTGTTTCACTGAAAAATCCCGGACGGCGCATTTGCGCCGTCCGAGAATGATTCCATTAACCTGAATCGGCATTTGAGCCGACCTAATTGTCTAACGGTTCAGCCGATCAACTTCAGCGCGATCTGCGGAATGGCATTGGCTTGGGCCAGCATCGCCGTACCGGTCTGCACCAGGATGTTTTCCTTGGCGTAGTTACTGCTTTCCGTCGCCACGTTCACATCCATGATGGCGCTGTTTGCCGCCGCGAGGTTGTTATTTAGCGTAGCCAGTTGCCCGCTGTAATCATTCAAGGTTTCCTGGCTGGCACCCAGAGTTGCACTTAAAACGCCGATTTGCGTGATGGCACTATTCACGGCCGTTTCTGCCGTGGACGCCCCGGCTACCGTGCTGATATCTTGCGTGGCCAGCGAGGAGAAGGTGGCAGAGGTCAAATCCACACCGGACATGGAAAAGGTGCCGCCATTGCTATCAATCGTGACACTTAAGGCGGAGCCGTTAAACAAACTCACACCATTGAAGTTTTCCGTGGACACGTTGTTGACATAGCTCGCCAATGTGCTGAATTCCTGCTGGTACAGGGACCGATCAGCGTTTGATTTGGTGACGTCTTGCGCCTGAACCGAGAGCTCGCTCATGCGGTCCAGCGCGCTGGTGACCTGGGTCAAATACCCGTTTTGGGTCTGGCTGAAAGAAATGGCATCCGAGATATTATTGGAGGCCGCAGTGTTTTCACCTTGTTGAGACACCAGGCTCAGAGACACCGCATAACCAGCGCTGTCCTGTCCGGGGGATGTGATTTGATTTCCAGACGACAACCGCATCAGCGACTGTTGCAACGCCGAGTTGGACTGGCTTAGCAGCGTGGCTGTATCCATCGCCGCCGTATTTGTATTAACAACTATTCCCATATGTACTCTTTCCGTGAGTTGCCCGTTTTAAGGGCTTGTTTTCTACGCAACATCCATGTTGCGCGATGAGATTTTTTCCAGGCACCCATCAATTTCCTGCCGACAGTTGGTGGTCGTCGAACACCATTTGCACTTATTATCGGCAACGTTGGGTGAGACTTGAGGGAATTCTATCTTTTTTGAAACATGCGGCTGCAATCACCCATTTTTGACGACTTTTAAAATTTGTGTTATCGCTTACAGATAAATAGGTTATGTTATTTTAGACCACAGAATACACCCGTTCACCGGACATGGCTCATGGGTTGAGTTGAGGCGGTTTTTAACGGGTTAAAGTGGTTTTTAAACCTCTCGCTGCAAGGTTTTCCCATGAAACACGCATGAAGCCAGCTTGACAGCAATAGCCGCACACTTTTGAATGCGCGGATGTCCAAGCGATCCGTTTGGTTGCGGAAACTCGAGCGCCTTTTGCCCGGGGAAATGGAACTGGCTCCTGCTGTCCTGGAGAAATATTCCGGCGACAAATGGTTTGCCACCCATCAACCCGAGGCGGTGGCTTTGCCACGAAACACGGCAAGCGTGAGCCGCATTTTAAAATTTGCCAATGAGCATGGAATCCCCGTCACGCCACGCGGGGCCGCCCATGGCTATGTGGGCGGATGTGTGCCCATGCAGGGAGGCATTGCCCTGTCACTGGAAAGGATGGACCGGATCCTGGAAATCAACCGCCGGGACTTTGCCGCCGTGGTCCAGCCGTTTGTGAACACGGAGACGTTTCAAAGAGAGGTGGAGCGGCGCGGTTTATTTTATCCGCCGGACCCCGCCAGCCGCGCCAACAACTCGCTGGGGGGCAATATTGCCACCAACGCCGGCGGCCCAAGATGCCTGAAATACGGCGTCACCAGGGATTATGTGCTTGGCCTGGAAGTGGTCCTTGCCAATGGCAGCATTACAAGGCTGGGCGGGCGCACGCATAAAAATAAAACAGGATTCGACCTGCACCGCCTGTTTGTGGGATCCGAGGGTCTTTTGGGGGTGATCACCGAAGCCACATTGAAGTTGCTTCCCCGGCCGCCCTTTCGGGCCAACCTGGCGGCGGGCTTTCCTTCGATGACATCCGCCGTGAAGGCCCTCCAGTCTGTTTTTTCCGCCGGGTTTTTGCCCTGCGCCCTGGAGTTGGCAGACGAATTCACGCTGGCGGCGGCGGCCAAACGAACCGGAAGCCGGCGCCTGCTGGGATGCGGGGCCCACCTGATCTGCGAACTGGATGGACAGGAAAAATCCGTGCGGGGCGAGATCCGGGAGTTGGAACGGATCATCCGTGGATCGAAGCCGTCTTTTGTGGACCGGGGATTGGGCGCAGCGGCGTGTGAAACGGTATGGAAGATTCGCCGGGAGTTTTCCTATGCGCTGAGGGATACGGGGCTGACCAAGCTAAACGAGGATGTCGTGGTGCCCCGAAGCAAACTGGCGGGATTATTTCGATTCGCAGCGCAACTGCAAAAGCGCCATGGATTGCAATTGGCCTGCTTTGGCCATGCCGGGGATGGTAACATCCATGTGAATGTAATGGTGGATTTGAACCGTGAAGGGGCCTCAAAACAATCTGAAGCCTGCCTGGACGATTTATTTCAATGGGTGATCGCGTCTGGCGGCGCCATAACCGGGGAACATGGCGTGGGTCTGGCCAAGAAACGGTGGTGGCCCATGGCAGTTTCGGCAGAGGCCCAAGCGCTGCACCTGACCGTCAAAAACGCCCTGGACCCCAATGGCATTTTGAATCCGGGCAAATTTTTGGATTCCAATCTCAAGAAATGATTTTGGGCGTCATATAACTTTTGGGAGATTTCTCAAACGCCCGCAAAAAAAGCCAACTCAAGACGAGTTGGCTGGAAACCGACAGTTTAATGGAAAACCCCTCAGGGGTTTAGGCCAAATAATTTCCGTTCTTCAGGCAGCAGATGGGTGTTCAATGCGGCGCGCGCCAGGTATTCATGGGCCATTTTCTCATGGCCATTGGCCCGCAAAACGAGGCCGTAATAGCCCGCCACACCGGTATCGGAAAGCGATTTGACATCAAATGGCGCAAACACCCTCAATGCATCGGCCGGCCGGTTCTGCTCGTAAAGAGAGAAGGCGTAGGTGGACGCATAAGAGATATTGGTTGGCTCCATGTCGTAAACCTGGCGGGAAAGGTCGAACGGTTTCAACGCGGTTTCATTCAACAACAGGGCGGTCATGGCCAGGTTGTTTTTGGCCTGCAAATCGTTGGGGTCCTGCTCCACCTGCTGCTCGAAGAGGTTCATCAATTCACGCGTGCGCCCGCCGGCCTCAAGGTTTTTCATCATGAGAGGCACGGCCCACTTGGCTTCGGGATGATGCTTTAAGATGGAGGATAGCAGGTCTGTCTGTTCTGCGGTCCATTTCCATTCCATGGTTAGCTGGAGGAGAACCGTCAGGTTTTTAAGCCCCACACCGGCACCCTGCACGGCCTTGGCCCATTCGTCATTCATGGAATCGGTCAATTGTTCGCCGTAAAATGCCCTGGCGAGAAGGGCATGGCGCATGAAATCCACGATTTGCCAATTCTGTGCCTGGAGGGATTGTTGCAGTCCGGACCAATCATGCAGCGCCAAGCGGCATTCGGCTGACAGCATGGCCACCGGCTGGTTGGTTTGCAACATGCGGGGCAGCCGGGTGAGCCAGTCCAGGGGGCGGTCTGCCGGAAGATGCCCTATTTCCCATTGGGCCAGGGAATTGATCAAATCCACGTTTTTACCAGCGGCAGTCTCTGCGCTGACCAGGGCGGGGCTCAAGCCCGGATCCGAGGCGCGCTGCAACAGGTCCAGTTGGAGGATGCGGTCGGAGAAGGATGAATCCGGCTCGGCCAGCAATTTCCTGGAGAGCGCCAGCGCGGAGCGCATTTTTGAATGGACGTAATCATCGGCGATCAACTCCCGCATGGCGCGGCATCGGTATGAGGCGTTTGTTCCCACTGCAAAGGCGTTTAGCTGCTGCACCGCCTCGGCCACGGACAACTGATTGGTACTGTGCAGGCGGATGACCGCCAGATTCAATCGGGGCGCCTCGCTAGCGGGGTCCAGACGGGTGGCGGCGGAAAAAGCCGCCTCGGCTGCCATCGGTTCACGCAGTGCGATGTCAAGAACGCCGATTGCATTTTGGTATTGGGCGGTGTTCTGGCCGGATGCCGGGATCTGGTTCAGGGCATTGGTGGCAATACTGAGATTATGCACACCCAGGGCCACCATGGCCAAAGCCACGCGGTCCTCGGTCGAGTTGGGGTCCAAATCCACCACGCGCTGGCGCCATTGCAGCTCATTCATGCGAGGGTCGCCCGCCGCCAGGTCAGCCATCAGGCGGGTGGCCTCCACATTGCGTTTGTCCAGGTGGAGAACCTCCGAGAGGCTTAATCGCGCCTCGTTGAATTGGTTATGGGCGATGAATTGGCGGGACATCCGCATCAATCCCTCCTCCTTTGACCTTGAATAGCTCATGAAGGCCACGTAACCGACCAACAAAGCCAAGGTGGAAGCCAGACCGATGGCAAAAAGTTTTTTCATTTTTTAGTTTTTCATCCCCAAACCAAAACCTTTCGTTTAAACAGCCACTGAAAAACCGCTACTTCAAACTGCCTTCCGCCAAGGCTTTGGATTCTTTGGCGTCGGGGCTTTCCGCGGGAGCCCGGCCAAGGGTGATGATCTGTTCCCCGCTGGTCCACTCGCGCAGTTCCAAACCATGCTCAAGGCATGTTTGGCGCACTGCGGCGCTGGATTCCGGGGTTAAATCAGCCGTCACCACGATGGCGTTGATGCCATGCCTGGCGATCAAGGCGGCAAAATCCCCGCGTCCGCCCAGGACCGGATAACCATACACCCATCGCCCATGGAGAGTCGAGTCATCATCAACCAATCCCACGATGGATTGGCCGGAGGATGTTTCCGCATTGGCAAAGCTGAGGTACCGCAACCAAAGCCAGCAGCGGGAGCCGGCACCATAAACCAAGATGCGGCGACGCCCCGCCTTGGCGGAGTCCCCGAAACGGGACCAGCCGACCAACTCCTCGACGACCCGGTAAAATACGCGCAGGGCCAGGATGGCGGGCTGGCCAATTGCAAAAATGCAGAGAGCCACGAGCAGGATTTTCTGGTACTGGTTGTCCGGGTAAATCAGGAGCGCCAGGCCCAGGCTCAGCATCAGCCCCAGGACCAGGGTCAGGAAAAGAATGAGCACATCCCGCAACCGCGCGCGGCTCCAAATGGTGATGTAGGTGCGGGAAGCAGCCAGCAGGGCGAAGGTGGGTGTAAGCCAAATGGGAAGGTTGACGAACCAATCATACCAAAAATCCGGGGTATAGGTTTCGGTCAAAAATTTGGCCACCAAAACTGCCATGCTCATCCAGCCCATGTCCCAGGCGGGATAGGCCAGCGCCTTGAAAGTAATGGGCGTGGGGCGGCGCAGGCCACGCATCAGGGCATTTCCAGTATCCCGCAGCTCAATGATGGCCAAATGCCTCAACAACACATAAGCGCCCGCCAGGAAGGCGATCAAAAAGATGCCCGCGGCGTGGGATTCAAACATGGTCACCATCAGGCCAAAAACCACCAAGGCGATATTGCCGACGCAGAGGACCATGGCCACACGGCGGGTGCTGAGGCCGGATTTGAGCAGGCGATGGTGGAGGTGATCCAGGTCCGGCTGCATGATCCCTGATTTTCCGCGATTTGAGCCTTCAGGACCGTCCGACACCCAGAGGCTGCGCACAGACCGGCGCCAGATAGCCAGCATGGTGTCATAAATGGGCACGCCCAAAACCAGCATGGGGATGGCGAGCGAGAGGAGGAAGGTGTTTTTGGTGCAGGTATCCAGGGAAATGACGCCGAGCATGAAACCCAGGAACATGCTCCCGGTATCGCCCAGGAAAATGCTGGCCGGATGGAGGTTGTAGCGTAGAAAGGCCAGGCACGCGCCTATCAAACCCATCAGCACCATCACATTACCGGGCATCCGGCCCAGGATGAAGACGCCGCACAGGCCCACTGCGGAGATGCACGCCAACCCGGAGGCCAAGCCATCCAAGCCATCAATCAGGTTGAATGCATTGATCACCGCCAGGAGCCATAAAACCACCACGATATGATCCAGCCAAACCGGCAAATGCAGCCCGAAAAAATCTCCAAATTGTGTTCCTGAATACGTCATGAGGAGGGCCGCGCCCGCCTGGCCGGCCAGCTTGATGATCGGGCGCATACCCCGCACGTCATCAACCACGCCCACCACCAGCAGAACCAGGGAAGCCGCCACGAAATGCCGCCACCAATGAACGCTCAGGTTGCCCGCCACATCGGGCCAGGGGAAACACATGGCCACAAGACAGGCCACATGCACGCCTATCACGATGGCCAGGCCGCCGCCCCGGGCCGTGGGTTGTTTGTGAGGCCGCCGGGCATTGGGCAGGTCCACGACCCCATACCGGCGGGCCAATGCCCGGACAAGGGGGGTGAGAAAATACACCACCACAAACCCGGTCAAAAACACCGCCACATATTTGTTAAACGATCCGAACACTCTAATAGTTTTAAATGTTAATTACTTACGTTAAACAGTTTACTTTAAAAAACAGGAAATCATGATCCATGATTATGGACAGACATCAAGTCCTTGAGCACCGCCCCAAACCGAGGCACCAACTGCCGGCTTGAGAAGCTCTGAGACAGCATCCTGGCCCCATTTGACCCTGGCTGGAGCCGCATTTCTTTGATTTTTAATATATGGTCTTTCACGATACCGGATTCCCCGTGTTTCGCCATGGATTGAGCTGTTTCCGTGCCGCCCACTTCGAGAATGCGCGAAATATGGCTCGGTTTGGGTCCCACATACAATAATGGGGCTCCCACGAGCATGATATTATAGATTTTACAGGGATGCACAATACCCACGAAAGGATCGCCCATCACCACCAGATGCAGGTCCGCCGCCGAGAGCGATCCGGCCAGTTGTTCAATGGGTTGGTAGGGCAGGCAGAGGATGTTCGCCAGCCCCTTGGATTCCTTGAAGGCTTTGACTCGTTTGAATTCGCTGCCGCCGCCCACAAAGCAAAAGGCGATATCGGACCGATCCGCCAAATCCGCTGCGGCGGCCAAAACCGTGTCCAAGGGATGACACGGGCTATGATTGCCGGCATACATCACCACGAACTTGCCATCCAAACCGTGGGCCTGGCGAAACCTGGCCCTTCCCGCCTCGTCAAACCTTACATCCTCATCGTGGGACCACGGCGGGACGACCTCGATTTTTTCGGGGGCAATACCCTTTTGCAGAATCCGTTCCCGCATGAATTCGTCGAGGACAATGATCTTTGACGCGGTTCGGAGGCTGAATCGGGAGCAAAACTCCAGGACTTTTGCGACTGGTGAATGGGGGTTGAGCCAGCCTGCGGCCACGGCTTCATCCGGGTTCAGGTCCATCACCCAGTAGCAGAGCCGTCCGCCCCGCAATCGCACATACAGGGCACCAATGAACGAGATGATGGGCGGGGAAGTGAGAGTGACCACCAGGTCCTGCCTGGGCAGGCGCATCAGTTTGAAGCAGCAGGAAATGATGAAGGTGGCAAAATCAAGGATCCTGGAGAGCTTGGACCGCTTGCCGAATCCCGTGTTGGAAACGCGGTCAATCCGGATGCCGCGCCAGGATTCGCGTTTTGGGAAAAGTTTTGCAGGGTTGTCATAGGCGCGGCGGCTGGCCACCACGGTCACCTCGTGACCCGCCTCCTGCAACCATAGAGCCAGGTCCTTGAGATGCTGGGCCGTGGAAACCAGGTCGGGATAGAAAGTCTGATTGATCAGTGTGATGCGCATCTTGTTAATTCATTCTCTGAAAATTCGAATCAAGAAAATTTATCTCTAACCAGCAGGTCAACCGCCAATGGACGCCAATTCACGCGAATGAAACTTTGTTTGCGGGGCGAGGTGGCGCTGAGTTTTCTAAACGCCTATTGATTTGAGTTCGCACCGACTGTTTGCGAGCGCCCCTCTCCTTTGGAGAGTCTGTCTGAAAATGGCAATGGGTGCTGTTTTCTGTCGAAAACCCTTCGGGCGGCATGCCTTTTGTCTTCAGCCTTTGTTGCTCCCTCCTTACAGACCCATGGCGGGTATGCTCGTCACTCGCGCCTTGGCTGAACCCAAAATCCATCGCCGCACCACCCACTGTCATTTCCAGAAAGACTCTCCCTCTCCCCGCGCTCCGCTGGCAGGGCGAGGGAATAAGACACCCTGGGTTTTTTCACGGTCTTGAAAGGGTTGAGCGTCATTGACCCTTGGAAAGGTTTATAGCCATATCAAATCCATCGCGTCTTTCTTCCTCTCCATCAATCCCATGGAGGGGGAGATTTAGCGCTGAGTCACGCGAGTTGAACCCAGGGAGGGGGCGGTCCTCCTTGGGTGAGCCAGTCATAGACCCCCTTCATTTTTACGGCAACTGCCTGCCATGTGTAATCTTTGCGGACCAAATCGCGCCCGGCTGCGCCCATGGCGGCCAGTTCCGCCGGACCCATGGCCAGGAATTTCTCCAGTCCCTGCCCAATGCCATCCACTCCCGCCGGCACCTCCACGGCGCCCCCGGCCCGGGCCAGTTCGCTGAAATGGCATTCCCGGGTGAGAAACACCGGCAACCCCGAAGCCGCAGCCTCCAGCACGGCCATGCTAAATCCCTCGCTGTGGGAGGGCAGCACAAAGGCATCCGCCCCGGCCAGCATCGCGCTTTTGCGGTCGCCATAAGCCGGCCCGGCAAAAACCACCTGGTCTGCAAGGCTCAAATCTGCAGCCATCCGCCGCAACTCGGCTTCGTGGCCGCATTCATCCGGCCCCACCACCACCAACCGCCAGTCCCCTGCACGACGGCCCGCTTGCGCCCAGGCACGAAGCAAGTCCGGCACCCCCTTTTTGGGATGAATCCGGGATAAAAACAGAAGAATGCGCGCGCCAGCCAGATGTGGATGCTCATTCCAAACCCGCCGCGCCTCCTCCCTGGCCAGGGAAGAGGGGAGATCAATGCCGTTGGGAATGATGGCAATGGGGGCTTTCAGGCCATGTTCACGCAGGCTCAGCGACTCTGCATCGCACAGCGCATGAAGACAGTCCGCGCTTTGAAGATTTTTGTTTTCGAAAAGCCAGCCCGCCAGCTGTTTTTTAAGGCTCCCCTGGCGCAGCGCCCAGGGTTCCAGCATGCCGTGCGGCGAAACCACTCGTCGGCATCCCATCCGCCGGGAGAGAGAACGGCCCAAAATGCCGGGATGCATCCACAGACCGTGAACATGCACCAGATCGCCCTTGCCAAGTTCCCTTGCCAGACGGCTTGCGAGATCTGGCGACCAGCCAAAGGCAGCCGGACCTTTCACACGGCCAGAGATGATCGTCAGAGATTTGCGTGACCCGGAGTGCTGTTTGGAATCCTCAGCGAAAAAAGCGTCCTCCAATCCACTCACCACGCCGGGAAAACCCAAATCATTGAGGCTGCGGGCCAAGGCCCAAATGACCGGGGGAATGCCTCCGCCACGCCGCGAAAGCCATGAGGTGAGATGAATGACCCGCCGCGCTGATTGCGGGCTGTTCACGTGCTTGACCTGCCTTTGTGAGCCATCAACAGCCAGATTTGCAGCCTGTCAAGCAAGTTGAATGAATCGCGGGGGGCGGATATTGCCGCCAGCGCGGCCTGCTCCAGGCCTTGGGCGAAATGGTCGGTGCCCCATTTGGAAATGGCGAATCGGGATCTCCTGCCCATGGCCGCCAGGTCCTGATCGGGCTGTCCGCAGCGCAACATCAACCGGGCCATTTGCAAGGTGTCTCCGGGGTCGAAGGTAAAACCATTCAACCCTTCCTCCACCAGGTCGCCCGCGCAGCCGCAGCGGCACGACACCAGCACGGGCAATCCGCACGCCATGGCCTCGTTCACCACCAGGCCCCATTGCTCAGTGATGCTGGGGTGAATGAAAGCGGAAGCCAGGGCATAAAAAAGAGGCAGTTCCTGGTACTGCTTGAACCCGCGCAAAAGCACGTTTTCGCCGAGGCCCAGGGCGCGGATGCGCCCAACCAAAGCCTCGCGCAAGGGTCCGTCACCCATGATAACCAAGTCCCATGGCTTGGCGCCATTGGCCCCATCCTGCGCCAGCCAAAGCTGCCGGTACCGGGCATACGCCTCCACCAATCCATCCAGATTTTTCTTGGGCACAAACCGTGCTGATGCCAGGAAAAACCTTTCCGGCAGGTTATGCTGCCTGCGCAACTCCCCGGCGCGGCTTCTGAACTGACCCGATTGCTCCTGGAAATAGTCATTGTCCACGGTGTCATAGCCCGTGAAAATGCGGTCGGACGGAAAGCCCAGCTTCTTCAGGTATTCCGCATGCGCCCTGCCTCCCACCAAAGCGCTGCCGAACAGTTTCAGGAGGCGGCCCTTGATGCCTTCCTTGATTTTCTGGCGATTAAAATCCCAGGCCGTGGATTCGGACATGACCACGGCGGGCACTTTTTGTTTGGCGCACCAATCCAGCGCAGCCAGCGCGCAGCGATCCGACCAACCCGGGATGGCCACCGCCTGGGGCTGGATGCGGGCCAGTGTTTCATGGATTCGATGGCGAATCCGCCGGGCGGACAGTTTTTCCACCGCCTCATTGGCAAACAATTTCACCCGCTCGAAACCCATGGCTCCATCCATGGGGTCCCAGGCATACATCCGGTCCACGTCGGAAAATTCCACCGCCGTGACCTGCATCCTGCGTGCTGCGGCCTGGAGCCGGGCATGATGATAAGGCCCCAAACGATGAAACAGCACGGCCACGCGCAATTTTTTCGCCCCAGGGTTGCCCGCCGAAGATGCCGGATTTTCAGAAATCATTAAACAGCCTGTCTATAAAGGACCTTGGGTGCTGCGTCAATGGATTTTGGGCCAACCCACCGCCGTGTCTCACCCTCCCCGCCCATGAAATTGGAGGATGCAACCATGACGCCCCTACGGGGCTGGGGATTTTGATTACCCAAGATGCCTTGGGCAGTGATTGATGCGCGCCTTT
>DAIDJC010000031.1 GCA_027451565.1 Limisphaerales bacterium
CGCGCCGGGTGGATCCGTATCACCTGGCAAATATCAATGGTGAATGGTATTTGTTTGCCTACGATCATGCGCGCAAGGACATTCGCACGTTTGCGCCGGCCCGCATCCAATCGGCCCGCCCCACGGGGACTCATTTCAAGCGGAACCATAAATTTTCCCTGGAGCAGCGGCTTCGGGACAGTTTTGGGGTGCTTTCCGGACAGGGCCAATTTGCCGTGCGCATCCAATTCAACTCGCGGACGGCGGATTTCATCAAGGAAAAGAAGTGGCACGAATCCCAGGAACTCAAGGATCTGCCGGACGGCGGAGTGGAGTTGAGACTCAGGCTCTCCAGCCTGGCAGAGATTGAACGGTGGGTATTAAGCTGGGGCGGAAATGCTCGTGTTATCCAGCCGCCTGAACTGGCGGAATCCGTCCGGCAAGCGGCACGCAAGATCCTTGAATCTTAGTCCCATTTAAATTCCAGCCTTCGCTTCGAAATTGCCCACGCACGGATGCAATGCGCCTCCATCGGCGCATTTGGGGAGGCAAAAACGCCGCCATGGCCAGGCGACCAGGCTGTGCTCATTTGCCCCTGAATGGAGGACATGCCCGGCAGGTCCCCATTTTTTAATGCACGCGATGGTTGCCATTCAACCCAAAAAGTGAAAATCAAAAGGCCAATCCGCTCCAGCATCTTGCCGCATCTTGACCCTTTCCATTTCGTTTTCCGGGCTCAATGGAGGAAGGTCTGCAAAAAGGCGGCGTCTAAACATGGGTTTCCAATTGAGGCGCGCCGGGCGCGCTGGAACCATTCGCCCTGAAAGCACGCGACCGCCATAAATAATAGATGGCCGGATAAACCACCAGGACACTGATGGTGGAGGTGATAACACCTCCCACCATGGGGGCGGCGATGCGTTTCATCACGTCTGCGCCGGCACCGTTACTCCACAAGATTGGCGCGAGTCCGGCGATGATGACGCAAGCGGTCATGATTTTGGGGCGCAACCGCTTCACCGCGCCATGATAGATGGCATCGTGCAAGTCGGCGGGATTGCGCATCAGTCCTTTTTGCTTCCATTCGTCATAGGCAATATCCAGGTAGAGGAGCATGATCACACCGGTTTCCGCATCGAGGCCGGCGAGGGCGATGATGCCGATCCAGACAGCGACGCTCAGGTTATAATGCAAGAGATAAAGGGTCCAAAACGTGCCGACGAGCGAAAACGGCACAGCCAGCATCACAATGGAGGTTCTTACAAGGGATTGGGTGTTCAGATAAATGATAAGCGTGATGATGAACAGGGTTAAAGGCACGACGATGAGGAGGCGTTGTTTGGCGCGGAGCATGTATTCGTACTGCCCACTCCAGAAGACATTGTAGCCGGGCGGCAGTTGAATCCGCCCGGAGGCGATGGCGGAATTGACAGCGTGCATGGCGTTTTGGACATACGTGCCCACGTCAATATCGTGGATATCCACATAAACCCAGTCATTGGGAACAGCGCCCTCGGTTTTGATTTCCATCGGGCCGTCCACAACCTTGATGGAGGCGAGCTCTCCGAGAGGAACCTGCGCGCCATTCGCAGTGGGAATGACAATATCGCGGCTCAGGGAATCCAGATCAGAGCGAAAATCCCGGTCGTAACGGAGGTTGACCGCAAACCGTTGCAGGCCTTCCACGGTGGTGGTGAGGGACATGCCGCCAAGGGCCACGGACAGGACATCCTGCACATCGCCCACAGTGAGGCCGTAACGCGCGATGGCTTCACGGTTTATTTCAAACTCGATGTAATGCCCGCCCATGACCCGGTCGGCAAAGGCGCTGGCCGTGCCGGGGACCTGACGGACCACCGCCTCGACCTGTTCGCCGATGCGTTGAAGGGTGGCCAGGTCAGGCCCTGCTATTTTGATGCCCACGGACGACTTGATGCCGGTGGAGAGCATGTTGATGCGGGTGGCTATGGGCATGGTCCACAAGTTGTTCAGGCCGGGAATTTGCACGGCGTTATTCATCGCATCCACGAGCTCATCCGGCGTGCGGCTGCGATGGGCAATGACCTTGCCATCGCCATCCCGGATGTCCGCTGCGGGCCATTGGTCCTGCGGCTTTAGCTGGATGGTGGTTTCGATCATGTCCATGGGGGCGGGATCGGTGGCGGTCTCGGCGCGGCCCGCCTTGCCAAAGACCGTGGACACCTCGGGGAATGATTTGATGATGCGGTCTGTGACTTGCAGGATTTGCCTGGCTTTTGTGACAGAAATGCCCGGGAAGGTGGTGGGCATGTAAAGCAAGTCGCCTTCATAGAGCGGCGGCATAAATTCTGAGCCGATGCTTTGATAGGGAAACAGGCTGCCGAATTTGAACGCCCATTGCTGAAATTGATTCTGCGGGAGCATGTGAGCCACCAGGAAGTTCCAGGGTAAAAACACCCAGGCCACGAGGATGCCGCCACAGGCCACAACCACCCAGCGGCGTTTGACAGCGAAATCCACAACGGGTTTGTATATCCAAATGAGGATGCGGTTGACCGGGTTTTTTTCCTCCCTTGGAATTTTCCCACGAATGAACCAACCCATGAGAACCGGGGCAAGAGAGATGGAAAGGAGGGCGGCAGCAGCCATGGAATAGGTTTTCGTGAAGGCGAGGGGCTTGAAGAGGCGGCCTTCCTGTTCCTGCAAGGTGAATACCGGCAGGAACGAGACGGTGATGACCAGGAGCGAATAAAACAAGGCTGGCCCCACTTCAATGGACGCATTGCGGATGATTTCCCAGTGCGGCTTTTGACCTTGCCAGCGCTCAAGGTGCTTGTGGGCGTTTTCAATCATGATAATCACCGCATCCACCATTGCGCCGATGGCAATGGCGATGCCGCCCAAGGACATGATATTGGAACTGAGGCCCTGCTGAAACATGACGAGGAATGAGACGAGCACGGCGACGGGCAGAATAAGGATGGCCACCAAGGCGCTGCGCAGGTGCAAAAGGAAGGCGAGGCACACGAGGGCCACCACAATGCTTTCCTCGATGAGTTTTTCATCGAGCGTGGCGACGGCGCGGTTTATCAGGGCGGTTCGGTCATAGACCACCGTGACCTTCACATCGGGAGGCAGTGTTTCCATGGCCTGCGCCAGGCGCTGTTTCACCTGTTGAATGACCTTCGATGAATTGGCCCCGTAACGCACCACCACAATCCCACCGACCGTCTGGCCATCGCCATTCAGGTCGCTTATGCCGCGGCGTTCATCAGGTCCAAACTGGACATTGGCCACGTCTCGAAGCAGAACAGGGATTCCATCGCGGCCCAGGCCCACGGCAACTTTTCTTAAATCAGCCAGGTTTTGGATGTAACCTTTGACACGGAGAATGAACTCGGTTTCCGCCAACTCGATGGACCTGCCTCCCACCTCGCCATTGCTGCGCTCGATGGCGCGGCTGACGTCCTGCAAAGAAAGGTTGTAGGAACGCAATTTGGCGGGGTCCACGGTGACCTGGTATTGCTTCACGAAACCACCGATGGAGGCAACCTCGGAAACCCCCGGCACGGCTGTGAGCTGGTATTTCAAATACCAGTCCTGGATGGAGCGCAGGTCGGCGAGGCTGCGGTTGGTTGAATTGATGGAATACATGAACGCCCAGCCCACGCCGGTGGCATCGGGGCCGAGAGAGGGAGTGACGCCTTTGGGTAATTGGCCGGCAAGGCCACTCAGGTATTCCAGCACGCGGCTGCGCGCCCAGTAAGGATCGGTGCCGTCCTGGAAAATAACATAAACAAATGAGTAGCCGTAAAATGAATAGCCACGAACCACGGTGGCGCGCGGAACGGAAAGCATCCTGGTGGTGATGGGGTAAGTGACCTGGTCCTCGACAATGTTCGGAGCCTGGCCCTCCCACGGGGTGTAGATAATGACCTGCGTGTCCGAAAGATCGGGGATGGCGTCAAGGGGGATGTTTTTTACGGCATAAACCCCACCCAAAACCAGCGCCGCCGCAGCCAGCGCCACAAGGAATTTGTTATTAATGGAGAAATTGATGATGCGTTGGAGCATGGATTTTCCTTTTTATTGGGGCGAACCCGGGGCGCCTGAGTTGGTCTCCGCCCCCGGCGCAGACATAACCGGAATGAGGGTCATGCCGCAGACGGGGCATTTGCCTGGTTTGTCCTCGTGTATAAAGCCATGCTCCGGCATGGGACAGGTGTAGTAGAGAACCTTTCCACCAGGCTGAAGCTGCTGGAGTTCGCGGGTGGTCACAGGCACGAGCGCCATTCCGCAAATGGGACAATTCCCCGGGTGATCGTAAGTAATGGAAACGTGCTCGGGCATGGGGCAGACATAAACCACGGCATCCTTCTGGATGTCATTGGAGTGGCCCGAAACAGATTCGTTGGTGGCGGGGATTGGAGACATTGGGGTGGCGGGCGCCATCGGCTCGCGCATTTTTTGAATTGCCTCGCGCAACTGGCTTTCGGAATCGAGCATGAACTGGCCGGAGGTGACCACGCGTTCCCCTGGTTGCAACCCACTGATGACCTGATACTGGTCGTTTTCAGCCTCCGGCCCCAACTCGACGGTGCGAGCGTCAAATTTACCGCCGGGAAGGGCCACAAACACGGTGTTTTTTTCGCCGCTGCGCAGCACCGCTGAATCCGGCACCAGGAGCGCTGAGGGTTCGAGTTCGGAGGTGATTTGCACGGATACAAACATGCCTGGCTTGAGGAAATAGCCGGGGTTTTCAAATTCCAGGCGGACTTTGGCCGTTCTCGTTTTTTCATCCACGTCCGGGTAAACATAGGTGACTCGCCCGCGGAATTCCCGGTCGGATAGGTAGGAAAGCCTGACCACGGCCTCCTGCCCGAGCTTCACGTAAGGCAGGTCCTGCTCGTAAACCTGCGCATAAACCCAGACAATGCCAAGGTCGGCCAGTTGATACAGCGTCGCGCCCGCGTCCACCATCCCGCCCCGCACGATGTTTTTTTGAATCACAAAGCCGTCTGCTGGCGCGAGTATTTCGAGGTTTTTTTCCGGTTTGCCGGATTTCTCCAGGGCGGCGATCTGGTTTTCTGAAATATCGAAAAATTTCAATTTCTCCAGGGCCGCATCGCGCAATGCAAGGGCATCGGAATCGTTGGTGGAATTCATTGCGGCAAGGAATCCGGCCTCGGCGCTGTAAAGTTCAGGGGAATAAATCTCAAACATGGGTTCGCCCCGCATCACCAACTGGCCGGTGGCATCCACGAGCAGTTTTGAAATCCAGCCCCTGAACTTGGTGGTCACGTCGGTCAACGCGGTTTCGTTGTAGGCAATCGTGCCAACCGTGCGAACGGTCCGGCGCAGCGGGCCGCGGGAGATTTCCGCCGTCTGAATGTTCATCAACTGGATGGTGGCCGGATCAACCACAATGGCGGAGGAACTGTTGGAGCCAGTTTCATAGACCGGCACCATGTCCATGCCCATGCTGTCCTTGCCGGGTTTGGGGCTGGTCTCCCCGGCCATCATCGTGGATTTGTAGTAGAGAATTTTTTCGGGGCCAGCCTGGGCGGCGGCGGCTTGCCGGTGAACCGGCTCCAGTTTCATTCCACAAATCGGGCAGTTCCCCGGATGGTCCTGAATGATCCACGGGTGCATGCCGCAGGTGTAAAGCGTTTTCCCGGAAGAGGAGTCCGCATTGGTGGCCGGGAAGCTTTGGCTTAGACAGTCGGCCACTGCAAGACTCAGGCCGATGGCCGCCAGAAACAGCGATTCATACAGGAATGATTTCAATTTGAATTTCATAAATTTCAGGGATTGTGGAGACTGGATAAAACCGGGGCATCGGCAGGCATTTCGCCCGCCACCATGAGGGAAATGCCCATCAGCGCAACCTGCCGGGCAGTGCGAGCCCCGGCTGCCTCCAGTTTTAAATCCAAAAGGGCCATTTGGGCGTCGGCCAGACTGGAAAAATCCAGCGCCCCTGACTGATAACCAGCCCGCACGGTATCAAGTGTTTGACGTGCCTGGGGAAGGAGGCTTCCTTCCACCAGGGAAAGGTTGCGGTTGTTCTGGCTGTAAGCGAACCACTTTTCGGCAAAGTCCGCCGCCAGGTCAATTTGTGCGGATTTCAAACGGGACTTTGAGGCCAACTCATTCGCTTGGGCCCGGGCAAGTTCAGCCGCGAGCTTGTCGCGCCACAGAGGAAAGGTCATTCCCACTTGCGGCCAGTAGAATGGCGGATGATAAACCTCGGCGGAAAGGCCGGCATTGAAATCCGGCACACGATCCTTGTAGGCAACGGCAATTCCAGCCTCGGCCTCCCGCACACTGGCTTCCATTTCCATCAGTTCAGGGTTGCGGTCCAGAGCCATGCGAAACAAGGCATTGGAATCGGGATAATCTCCGGGCATTTCAAAATGGCTTGGGACTGGCGGATCCGGCTGCCGGGGGGATAATCCAAGGGCAGCCTTATATTTTGCCTGCAAGGGACGGCCTGAATCCACCAGATTGGCCAGGTCGTCATGGAGGCGGTCCCTTTGGGCCCGGACTTGCAGCAGTTCCCGCAGGGATGTCGTGCCGGAGGCCTCCTGGGCGAGAAGAACCCGCACCTGCATGTCGAGCAAGGAAAGTTTCAGGCGGGTGAGACGAAGCTGTTCGGTCCACAATCCGAGCTGGTAATAGGCGGATTTCAAATTGAAGCCAGCCTGGAGAACGGCTTGTTCGAAGAGAAAATATTTGGATTGGGCGTCGGCTGCGGCCACGGATGCGCGGGCTTGAAGTTTTCCAGGCCCTGGAAATTGCTGCATGAAGCCTGGCATGAGCGAGGTAAGGGTGTTTTGGATATAAGCCTGAAAAGTCAACTGGGGGTCCGGGAGCGAACGAGCCACGGTGATGTCCTCGACCGAAGCGGACCAGTCATAAAAAGCCGCCGCGACCCGGGGCTGATTGAAAAGGGCGTGCGCCAGCAGGTTGGTGAGGCTCGAATCCTGCGCCAGATCCGGCAATGATGGGGGAGAATTGCGGGGACGATACAGGGCTTCCACCGCACCCAAATCATGGCGGGCCTGTTTTTCGCCCGGCGCAGGAATACCCTGGCAACCGGCCAGGAACAATCCCAGGGCGGCGAGCGGGCCAAAAAGGAGACATGATTTCATAATTTTCCACGGCAAAACATTTCACGGCAAAACAACAACGGGGAATAACAATCCTTCAGCAAGAAAGCGCGCCGCAAATGGGCACACCCCAGGCGTGGGACGAGGAAAATCAGATGATTCGGGCGCAATCCCGCGAATAGAGGGGGGTTGAATTCGCGGGGAATGCAACAGGGAAATTCAAGCAAACAAGGGGGGCGGTGGCATCCGGCAAAATCCATTCAAGAACTGAATGGACGGGGAAAAGGGGGATTTGGATTTGATTGCCAGCCTGCACGGGGACTGCCGGGATGACTGGATAGCGGGAAGAAGGTTTTTCCTGACAGCAAGGCATGTTGCAGGCGTGTTGGCAGCATGCTGGCAGTGGATGTTTGGATTGCGGCGGCAATGATGTTTGCGCTGGCAGGAACGCGGTTCCCGCCAGCAAAACACAGCAAACCATGGCCAACCCCAGTCTCATCATGACAAATATGGCATTGCGCAGCATTTCTCGCCAATCAATATATGCGATTTAAAACACATTTTTTGCAGGATAACATGCCCTGCCAAGGAGGCGCGATCCCTCTCCAGGCCAAAACTCCACCCTGCCCCCTCCTCTCCAACCGCTTTAATTTTGAATTATCCCGCACCCGGACATGCCTTGCCCCATATAAGGATTTTTCACATTCCTATCCGCTTGCAACCAACTCCCCTTCGCCATCGGGCAATAAACCTGCACGTAGGAATCCTGCGCCTTGTTATCCTTCATGTATTTGATGAGGTCGTCACTCAACGGCTTGAAAGCAGCGCGTGCTGCGGTTAAATCCGATGCGTTGGAGAGGGCTTGCGCCTGAACACTCACATCCTTGGGCAAAACGTGTGGAACACTTTGGGCGACTTGCACAATGGCATTGGCTTCCCCGGCCACACCTGCAAGCGAATCGCCGGCCAAATCGGCCTGGATTTTCAGGTAATGATCATAAACAGATTTCACCGGGCCTGACATTGCAGGATTGTCCGCAGCATATAATCCAGCGCCCGCAAAAAGGACCATGGCCGTTCCCACCAGCATTTTATTCAATTTTTTCATAAATGTCTTTTCACCACGATTCATGTTCATGTGTACCAAACAGTTCAAGTAAACGCCCGGAAAGAGCGCCAACAATCCATTTACACCAGACTTGGTGGAATCACGCGGTTTTTTTTGGCTTTTTCCAAAATGGTTTTAACAGTTGATCCCGGACCGACATTTGCGGAATGGACCCCATTGCAATTCCGCCTGAGATGGGAAAATCCATCGGTGGAACTTTCTTCACCAATGTCCTGACTGGGGGAAGCGACAGGTGATTCAGCATTTGAATGTTCTAAGGGGCCTGCCTGAAATTGACCATGGACGGGGCAGCGATGGATTTGGGGTTCAGCCAAGGCGCGAGTGATAAGCCTGTCCCTCATGGGTCTGCAAGGAGTGAGCAACGATTGCTGAGCACCAATGAAATGACGCCCGGTTGCTTTTCGCGCAAAAGGACATCCGGCTTCGTTGCCCCCGAGTCCAGGAACCCGGTTGGATATTCCGCTTGGTCGCGGTTTACCGGTTTACCATGGCATCCTTTGCCCCAAAACAGCGCATTTCGATTTTCACGACAGGCTCTGAAGGGATTTCGCGGGATGCGGTGTATTACCATTACAACAAACTGCCGGAGCAAGGAAGCCCCGGCAAAAACAGAAAGACAAATAAATATGAAAACACTCAATCCAGTCATCGTCGTGGGATCGGTCGCCCTGGTCACAATGGCCATCAACGTTTCGGCCGGCAATGTTTACCTCTCACCGCGCGCGGAGGGAAATCAAATCAAGTTATACGCCGGCGCCTATGACGATTCCACTCCGGTCAAACCAACGGTAATCACCCAGTCCCCGCGTGCGGCGCTCAATCAAGCAAACCGGTATGCCGGCACAAACACTGATTCCAATCCTGCGCTGGCCTGCGTGAAAACCATGGATGCCAGCCCGAAAGCGGTGACTGAATGCATTTCACACACCACCATGCCCGGATGCCGCGCCCCCGAGGTTGCATCGCTGAAGTGACCTGAAAATTCTGCCGGGTTGCCTGAAGCAAAAAAACACGGCAGGATGCGGGCGGCGGGCAAAAAACCGCCGCCCCACCAAACAATAAAAAATGAACCCCGACGACTTGAAACTCCGCAAAACGCTGCAGGGCGCGCTCCCATCGCCGCCGCTGCCGCCGCGTTTTCAGGAAAGCGTATGGCGCAGGATTGAAAATGCGGAAATTCCCTTGAAAACCGAATCCTGGCTCGACACCTTTGCCTCGCTGATATTGAGGCCGCGGTTTGCCTACACCACGGTGGTCATGCTGGCGCTGGCGGGCATTCTTCTTGGAAGCCATCAAGGGGCGCAATCCGTGAAACACGATGAACAGGAACGGTACCTCATGCTTGTGGCTCCCAATTCATTGCGCTAACCACATGAACCGCTCACTCATCCTCATTATTGGCGCGCTGGCCCTGGGCGCGGGGATTTTTGCCGGTGCCTATTGCATCAGCCACCGCGCCAGCGCCATTTGTTGCGCCAACCGGACTGATGCCTTGGGCTGGCTGCGCAGCGAGTATCATTTGAAAGATGCTGAAATGGCGCGCCTGCGGCAAATGCAGGAGGCTTACATGCCGCAATGCGCCAAAATGTGCGCACTGGTTGAGGCCAAAAACGCCGAAATCCAGGCCACACTCGCCCATGGAACCAATGTTGACCGGGACATTGGCAGGGAGCTGGCGGACTTGGGCTTGCTTCGCGCGCAATGCCAGGAGCAGATGCTGCGGTATTTTATGGCGGTGAGCCAGGCCATGCCTCCGGAGGAGGGCCGACGCTACCTGGCGGAGATGGAAAAAAGCACGCTCGGGTATCCTTCCCCCATGGTGCAAGCCATGTCCGACAGCCATGAGCGTGGAATCCACTGACACACTTGATCAAAGCGACATGGCGCGGCTGGTTTCAGGCCACGACGCCGCGCTGAACGATTTGATGCAGCGGCACGCTGCCGGGGTTTTTCATTTTCTTTACCGCATGGTGGGAAATGAGGACGACGCAAACGACCTGGCGCAGGAGACTTTTGTGCGGGTTTTCAGGTCGTGCAAAAGTTTTCGCGAAGGGAGCAAATTTTCCACCTGGCTTTTCACGATTGCCGCAAACCTGGCGCGTAATCATTTCAGGTGGCGTTCCCGGCACCCAACCCACTCCCTGGAGGCTCAAACAGGGGATTCCGGTCAAACAACCGGGGATGTTCTTCCATCAAACACTGCCACCCCTGACCAGGAAGCCCTTTCCAGCGAGCGCGAGGAGGCCGTGCGCGCCGCCGTGAAAGGACTGCCGGAAGACTTGCGGGAAGCCATTGTCCTTTGCGAATGGGAGGAACACAGCGTGGCCCGGGCATCTGAAATATTGGGAACCACCCCCAAGGCTGTCGAATCCAGATTGTACCGCGGACGCATCCTTTTGCGCGAACGGCTGAAAGCATGGTTGTAAGGCCGCCAAAAGGAGCAAGGCTGAGGAGTAAAGCTGTATTCCAACTTTGCAAGGGGTGTCCAAGGCGCATTTAAGGTTGCGTTTGGATTTTCTCCTGCGATTTTACCAACGAGAGGCCGCTGACGCCTTTTCATTGCAGATCTGCTGCACAGCGGAACGCCAGCCATTATGAAAGAACAAATCATCCATTTGCTGGGGCGGCCGGATTATGTTCCGTCCCATGCGCATGAATTGCTTGGGCTGCTGCGCCTGCCTCCAAACCGGCTCCAGGCTTTGCAGGCCATTTTAAACCAACTGGAACAGGCTGGCGAAATTGCCCGGATCAAGGGCGGTCATTACATCATTCCCATGGAGGCGGATTTGGTGCCGGGACGCATCCGCATCAACCGTGCCGGAAAGGGGTTTTTGCAGCCGGATGATCCACGGGTTCCTGAGATAACCATTGCCGAGAGCGACTCGGGCACGGCGTTGCACGAGGATCGTGTTCTGGTCCGCAGGAATCCGCGCCGCCAATTCCCCCGCAGCGCCACCGGCACGCCGGACACCGGTGTGGTCATCCGCATTCTGGAACGCCAAAGGTCACGGATGGTTGGAACCCTGCAACGACGCCGGCGGTATTTATTTGTACAGCCGGACGACCCGCGCATACCCCATGAAATACTGGTGCCAGAACCCCGCGACGTGGGACGGGCGGCTCGGATTGGCGACAAAGTGGTGGTGGAACTGCTGGAATGGCAGGATCGCCATGCCAGCCCGGAGGGACGGGTGGTGGAGGTTCTCGGATCACCCGATGCGGAAGGCGTGGACATGCTTTCTGTAATTCGACAATACAACCTGACACTGCATTTTCCCAAGGCTGTCCTGGCAGAGGCCGAAGCCCTGGGAACCATCGTCAACCCGGGTGATTTGGATGGCCGGGTGGATTGCCGGGATCACCTGGTCATCACCATTGATCCCGAGGATGCAAAGGATTTTGATGACGCCATTTGTCTGGAGCGCGCTTCGAGCGACCTATGGCGCTTGCGGGTCCACATTGCCGATGTTTCCCACTATGTCAAACCCGGCACCGCGCTGGACACGGAAGCGGCCCGGCGGGGCAATTCCACCTACCTTGTGGACCGGGTCATCCCAATGTTGCCCGAGGCTTTGAGCAACGAGCTTTGCTCGCTCAAGCCCAAGGTGGATCGCCTGACAAAATGTGTGGAATTCCTGATCACGCTGGATGGCCGGGTCACCGCCGCCAAATTTTACCCTGCAATCATTCATTCGCGCCGGCGGTTTGCCTATCCACAGGTCCTGGCCATTTTGCGGAGGCCGCCAGAGGAGGATCATCCGGTCGAGCAAATGCTCCATCATGCCCATGCCCTGGCGCAGAAAATCCGGCGTCGCCGGTTTGCCGCCGGTTCGCTGGACCTGGATTTTCCGGAATTAAAAATCCGGGTTGATGATCATGGTAAAATCGCGCGAATCGAGCGGATTGCCAACGACGAATCACACCAACTGATTGAAGAATTCATGTTGTTGGCAAATGAGGCGGTGGCGGCCCGGCTCATGGAATTGCGCGTGCCAGCCATTTATCGCATCCACGAGGCCCCCGATCCACGGCGCCTGGCTGAATACAGGCAGGAGGTGGTCAGCCACAAGGTTCCCTGCGGCAACTTAAATCAGGCCGCCGAGGTGCAGAAACTGCTCGTGAAACTCAGCGCCCTCCCCGCCGGGCCGGCCCTCAAAATCGGTTTTCTCAAATCCTTGATGCGTGCGCGTTACGCTGTTGAGCCGCTGGGACACTATGGCCTGGCCAAGAAAAAGTACACCCATTTCACCTCCCCCATCAGGAGGTATGCAGACCTCGTGGTCCACCGCGCCCTTTTTGGATCTCCGCCCGCGTCAGCCTCCAGCCTCAAGGCCGTGGCCGAACACATTTCCCTGACCGAACGCAACTCTGCCGATGCCGAGCGTGACAGCAAGGATGTAAAACTTTTTGCCTTTTTGCTGACCCAGCTCGAAACAGGCGAATTGGAACAATACGCGGCCCTGGTGACCGATGTTCGCAATTTCGGATTTTTTGTGGATGTGCCGGGTCTGGGAATGAGTGGTTTGGTGCCTCTGTCGTTGTTGGATGATGACTTTTACGTTTTTGACGAAATCAGGCGAAACCTTATTGGAAGACGCACCCGCAAGCTAATCCGATTAGGCGACCGCGTAACGGTTCAGGCCGCCCGGGTGGACACGGTAAAAAAGCAGGTGGACTTCTGCCTGATAAAAAAGCCAAAACCCGGCATCAAACCCGCCGGGCATTCCCTTGAAAACCGCCGGGGTCCAGATACTTGGCGCGGGTCCCATAGTGGCAGCGCATCCGGTAAGATGTTGATTAAAACTTCCATTCGCCCCGTAGGCGGCTCACGAAAAAGGAAATAACACCCGAAGTGCCCTTTGATTTGGGGAATGAGAAAAGCTGTTGATTGTATTGGTTTTTGAATGCGGGCGGGTGACCTTTCCATCCGGCAAATCCATTTGCCCAATTGTAGTGCACACAGCGCAAACCACGCCATATTTGCCGGCGACAAACAATCAAGTTATGGGGAAATCCAGCGGAAAGATTCCCTGCTTTTTAATCAAACCAACCAATGTTTTCACCGCGTGCCCGGCCTCATCAAAGGGCACATTTCGCAAGCTCGCATCGGCCTCGCAGCGCTCGCGTGCCTGCGGTCAGTTTTCCATGAATGATTCCAATCCCCGGCAATCCACCAAACGAGATTGGCAGGCCAGTAGAAATTCATGACCGGCGTCATTCCAAAATCTGGCATCCGAGACGGGAAGTGCGCGCAAAATCCGGGCATTGTCGTGCAGGTCTTTTACACGGAACTCTCTGTCGCCGCCTTGCATCTTGGGCCGATAGGCCGGCAATGACGTGAGGTAAGCCCGAAGTTTTTCACCGGCGATGCGATGCAGGGCATACACCTTTGCAGGAATTCCCTGCCCTGCGAGTGCTTCAACCGCATCTGGGCCAAGGGTCTCCGGCACGGCCACCTCAATTTCCAACATCGGCAAACCGAACACGCCCTCCTTGCTGTTGTCTTGAACTTCGATCCGCAAAATAAAAGCATCCCATCCGCGCTGGTGGCCTTTCGGTGGCTGGCGATCCACTTTTACTCTGCCAAGCCTATACTTGACGGGATTCTGACGCTCAAAATGGCGACGAAAGGCGACGTAATGCGGCACAATTTACGCTTGGAAAAAAGAAGTTCAAAAGAATGGTCGGGGCGGTGAGATTCGAACTCACGACCTCTTGTACCCGAAACAAGCGCGCTAGCCAGGCTACGCTACGCCCCGAACCAAGGGAGACAGGATGACATGTCCAACCCGGGATTGCAAAGGTAAATATCCGGCTTTTGGCGGGTGGGGCCAGACAAAAGAAGGCCATTTTTGGCTTTTGAAATGTGAGATTTTGTGAACAATTTCAAGTTCGGGTTGTCTTTTCCTTGGGTGACAGAGGACAATGAAGCACAGGATGATCAAGACCTTTATTTGTGTGGCGTTGGCGTTGGCATGGTTGCAGGCGGCCCTTGCAGCCAATTTCAGCGTCTCCCTAGACCGGGACACCATGGAACTGGGTGAAACTGCCACGCTATCGCTGACTTTTGAGGGAGGTTCGCCTTCCACATCGCCAAGCTTGGACGTGCCGGGTTTGGACATCACAAGCTCGGGAACCTCCCAGAGTTTCAGCGTGGTCAATGGGGCCATGAGCTCGGTTGTAACCATCACGTATTCAGTCACTGCCCGCAACCCTGGCCGCTACACCATCCCTTCCCTGACAGCATTGGTGGGAGGCCAGACACTTGTCACCCAGCCTGTCACGCTCACTGTCTTAAGGCCGAATGCGCCGTCCTCCCAGGATGTTCATTCCGGGGCGGAAGTGGCCTTCATGACCCTTTCCCTGCCCTCTTCAAAAATTTTCGTGGGACAGGAATTGACCGCTCAACTAAGGATTTATGTAAGGGATGATGTTGAAAACTTCGGTAATTTCCAATTTTCCAGTCAGGCTGCGGATGGTTTCTCCATTGGGAAGAATGTTCAGGGTGGTCACACGCGCATCCGGATAGGGAATCATGATTACACGGTCATCCCTGTGGATTACAACATCACTGCCACCAGGTCGGGAGCATTGGAACTGGGTCCATTCACGGCCACAGCCACGGTGGTGCTGCCCTCGGCAAACCAGCAGGATTCGGACTCGTTTTTCAGGCAATTTTTCAATCAGGGTGAACAGAGGCAGGTCAGTCTGGCGACAACCGCCATCAAAGCCGACTGCAACCCCCTGCCTGCGGGCCAGCAGCCGCCGGGCTACAACGGGGCCATCGGGGATTTCTCACTGAACCTGAGCGTGGGTCCGACCAACGTGGTGGCGGGGGATCCGGTGACCGTTCGCATTCAAATTTCCGGTCATGGCGACTTGGACACGGTGCAGATGCCTGACCAATCCGGCTTGACTGGGTTCAAGATTTTTCCGCCCAGTGTGAAAACGGAGCTTTCCGATGCGCTTGGGGACAGCGGCTCCAAGACATTTGAGGAAGTTGTCACCCCTCAAAGTGACCAGGTCAAGGATTGGCCAGCCTTTTCATTCAGTTATTTCAACCCGGATGACGGCCAGTACCATACGCTTTCGCAGCCTGCAGTGCCGCTGAGCGTTCATGCGGCGGGGAGCACTCCCGTGCCGGTTTTGGCTGGAGAAAACCCCACGCCCACACAAGCCTCCCCGGACATCCTTCCGGTCAAGGAAAGTCTTGGAACCCTGCGGTTGGCATCCACCCCGGTTTTCACACACCCGAAATTCTGGGCATTGCAGGCGCTTCCCTCGCTGGCGCTGGTGGCGGCATGGTTTTGGCGGAGACAGTCGGACAGTCTGGCCAACAACCCCAAGCGGCGGCGACACAATGAGGTTTCGCAGAAAATCCGGATGGGCATGGAGCAACTGGGCCGGATGGCTTCGGAAGATCATCCTGACGATTTTTTTGCCACCCTGTTTCGTCTCCTGCAGGAATTGCTGGGTGAACGGCTGGATTGTCCTGCCAGCGCCATCACGGAAAATGCACTGGATGATCCCCGGCTTGCGAACCATGCCGAATCTGCCACCCGCGAATCATTGCGCAGTTTGTTTCATTTGTGCAACCAGGCCAGATATGCGCCAGTCCGTGGCACGGCGGAACTTAATTCCGTGATCCAACAATTCGCCCGGGTGACCGGGGAAATGCGGGAAACGAAACCTTGGAACTCCTGACCGGAAACTTTGATCATGAACCTTGCGCATCCTTACAAAATGAAAGACGCGGCCTGGGTGGTCTGTCCGGGGTGGAAAGCCTGCCTGACGGGCCTGGTTTTGGCTTTGCTTGCCAGTTTTTGCCAGGCCACCCGCGCCTCCGATGTTTCCGGGCTGTTTGCCAGCGCCAACCGGCTCTATGCGGAAGGCAAGTTTAGCGAGGCGGCGACGGCTTACCAAAAGATAGCCAGGGAGCAGGGAATTTCCGCCAACCTGTTGTTCAACCTCGGGAATGCGGAGTTCAAATGCGGCATGCCGGGCCCGGCCATTGCGGCATTCAGTCAGGCGGAGCTTCTGGCTCCTCGAGACGCGGAGATACGGGCCAACCTGAAATTTGTGCGCAGTCAGGCGCAGGATTCCGGGCTGCCTGTGGCTTGGTGGCAGGAATGGCTGGGCCTCTTGAGCCTCAATGAGTGGACACTGCTTTGGGCATCCGGATTCTGGGTGGGATGCGCGCTGTTTGTGGCGCGCCAAATTCATCCGCGCAGAGCTCCCTTCCTGCGGCTTCCGGCCCGTCTGGCATTCACGGTCATGATTGTGGCTGGCACGGTGGCCGCAGTCCAGGCCGTACGGCATTACGATTACCCATTCGCCGTTGTCACTTCACCCAGCGCGGTGGCCCGCAGCGGGCCATTCGAGGATGCACAGGAAGTTTTCAACACCCGTAGCGGCTCAGAATATCAAACTCTGGATCAACACCAGGACTGGGTGCTGGTTCGTGATCATTCAGGGAAAATGGGCTGGTTGAACCAGTCCCAGGTCCAATTGGTGCCGCCCACTTGAAACCTCCCCAGCCACACCGACTTTTACCCTCGTTTTTGTTGAACAGCCGCATGCACTTTTTGTCATAAACCTGTCAGTTTTTAAAGATCCCAAAATATATGAGCACCGGAATCAATGCGATTAACGAAGCCGTGAAAGAGGCCAGCGCCTTCACCCAACCTCTATTCAACGAGTTGGGAAGGATCATCGTGGGCCAGACCTACCTGACCGAGCGACTGGTCATTGGCTTGCTTGCCAATGGCCACGTGCTGCTGGAAGGCGTGCCGGGCCTGGCAAAAACGTTGGCTGTGAAATCCCTGGCCCAATGTCTCAATGGGAAATTTTCAAGGCTCCAATTCACCCCGGACATGCTGCCTGCGGACGTGGTTGGCACCCAGATTTACAATCCGCAGTCCGGCGGGTTTGCCACCCGCAAGGGACCGGTTTTTGCCAACCTGGTGCTGGCTGATGAAATTAACCGGGCACCGGCCAAGGTGCAAAGCGCCCTGTTGGAAGCCATGCAGGAGAGGCAGGTGACGATCGGCGACCAAACTTACAAACTGGATGACCCTTTTCTGGTCCTGGCCACTCAAAATCCCATCGAGCAGGAAGGCACCTACCCGCTGCCCGAGGCGCAGGTGGATCGGTTCATGCTCAAACTAAAAATTGGTTATCCATCCAGACAGGAGGAGCGGCAGATTCTGGAGGCCATGGCCCGCACATCCGGCACCCCGAGCGCCAGTCCCGTGGTGGAAATCCGGCAAATCCTGCACGCCAGGGAAGTCATCAATGACATTTACATGGACGACAAGGTCAAGGACTACATCGTGGACCTGGTTTGTGCCACGCGCGATCCCGAGCAGTATAAAATAGCCATCAAGGATTTCATCCAACTGGGCGCCTCACCCCGCGCCACCATCGCCCTGACCCTGGCTGCCAAAGCCCATGCCTTCCTGAAAGGCCGCGGTTACGTCACCCCGCAGGATGTCAAGAGCATTGGCATGGATGTGCTTCGTCACCGCGTGGCGATCACCTATGAAGCCGAGGCCGAGGAAAAAACCAGCGAAACCGTCATCCAGAAAATCTTTGATGAACTTCCCGTGCCCTGATCCGCTGGTGGCCGGGTGATGAAAGCCCCGCTTTCAAACCCGGGTTGCGGAACCCCGGCAGAAGCAACTTGAATGTCCCCGGGCAGGCCGACCATAGATGCCATGATTCCACGCGAAATTCTTAAAAAAATCAGACAGATCGAGCTGCGCACCAACCGCATCGTCACCGAAACGCTGGCGGGCGCCTACCATTCTGTTTTCAAGGGACAGGGAATGAATTTTGACGAGGTTCGCGAGTATCAACCCGGTGATGACGTCCGGGCGATAGACTGGAATGTCACCGCCCGGATGAATCATCCGTTCGTGAAAAAGTTTATTGAGGAACGGGAATTGACGCTGATGCTGGTTGTGGATGTGAGCGGATCCGGGTTGTTTGGGTCCCGGGAGCAGTCCAAGCGCGAGCTTTCTGCGGAACT
>DAIDJC010000032.1 GCA_027451565.1 Limisphaerales bacterium
TGATTGTTTTCATCGCCCACATTTTTACCACGCCACGCCGTCGCGGAATAGTGGGCCCCTCCTTCACCGCTTACTTTCAAGGATGTGGAAGTGTTTGATGAATACTACGACCTCATCATGCCCGATGAAAAGAACCCCATCGGACGCGTTCAACAAAAGATACCGGGATTCGATCCATTGGGTATGAAGTCCTCGCATCGCGAACCCGTGGCAAAAACCGGGTTACCCACACCAAAAGCAGTCCCCGCCTCCGTCCCCATTGCCGCCGACCCTGGAGTCATCCCACCAGTGCGCACTCCAGCCGACCCACCAGTCTGGGTCCCAGCCGGTCCGGCCGTATTCAGGAGAAGGCAGAGAGCAATTGATGGTTAAGACCCTTCAACCCGAAAAGCGAACTGGCAAGAAGCGACGAGGAAGAATATGCCTTATGGATCTTCAACCGGGGAGAAACACGGCGATACAGGCCTTGGGACTTTAATCCTGCGGGCGGGCTGACTTTTACACGGGGGCCGCGTTTCGCGGATCACCAAGCCCGCTGTGGGGATTACCGTTCCGCTCCGCCTTGCCCCCGCCCAAAACCCCTTGTGGCAGCGCCCAGCCCAATTTTAAAAAAGACTCTGAACCCATGATGCGCGCTTGCAGTACATGGGGTGCAGTTCTGGCTTGAAAATGGGCGGCTTAGACCTGAGACTCTGGCTGCGCAAATGAAAGCAAAAATCATCATCACGCCCAAGAAAGCGGTGTTGGATCCCCAGGGCAAGACGGTTCAGAATGCCCTGGCACACATGGGGTACACTGCGGTGACAGGGGTGCATATTGGCAAGTACGTGGAGATTGACCTGGCACCGGGGACTGATCGTGCGGCGGCCGAAGCCGCCCTGAGCGAGGCTGGGCGAAAGTTTCTCAGCAACCCGGTGATTGAGGATTTCAAGCTGGAGCTGGAATGACGGTCGGCGGGAGTTTGGACAGGCTTATTTGACCCCATGAATTTTTCCGTATTGCAATTTCCGGCGAGCAACTGCGATCAGGACGCGGTTCACGCCATCCGCAGGCTTGGGCACCACGCCAGGCTGGTGTGGCACAAGGACAACCTGCCGGCTGGGACAGATGCGGTGATCGTGCCGGGCGGGTTCAGCTACGGGGATTATCTTCGTTGCGGGGCGATAGCGCGGTTCAGCCCGGTGATGCAATCCGTGCGGCAGTTTGCGGACAAGGGCGGATGGGTGCTGGGGATTTGCAATGGATTTCAAGTTTTAACGGAAGCGGGCCTTTTGCCCGGGGCGCTGGTTCGGAACCGGGACCTGCAATTTCACTGTGAACAGGTGTATTTGAAGACTGCGGCTGCGGACACGCCTTTCACGCGGCGCATTCCCGCCGACAAGCCCTTGCGCATTCCCATTGCCCATGGGGAGGGATGTTATTATGCCGATGAGGCGACACTGGCGGAACTGCGGGCGAATGGGCAGGTCCTTTGGCAATACTGCGATTCAGAGGGGAACGTGACGGATCAGGCCAACCCAAACGGCGCATTGCATAACATAGCCGGCATCTGCAACAAGGGCCGAAACGTGGCGGGCTTGATGCCGCATCCGGAGAGGGCCTGCGAGGCCCTGCTTGGGAGCGAGGATGGCAAATGGATATTTGAAAGCCTGTTTGAAGCCGGACGAGAGCGACCTGCAGCAGGGACCCCATGAACCGCGCCACTGAGGTGGAGGGCGGGAGAAAAACCCATGAAAGGCCGTAAAATCCGTCCCGGAAACAAACTGGAAGAATAATCAAGCAAGAGCATGAGCATGACAGAACCCGCCATCACGCCCGACCTGGTCGCCAAGCACAACCTGACACCGGAGGAATACCAGCACGCCGTTAAAATCCTGGGACGGAATCCCACCTATACGGAGCTGGGGATCTTTTCGGTGATGTGGAGCGAGCATTGCAGCTACAAGAACACGCGTCCGTTGCTGAAGACTTTTCCGACGCGTTCCCCGAGGATTCTGGTGGGCGCGGGGGAGGAGAACGCCGGCATCATAGACATTGGCCATGGGCTGGCGGTGGCCTTCAAGATTGAATCGCACAACCATCCCAGCGCTGTGGAACCGTTTCAGGGCGCCACAACAGGCGTGGGAGGAATCATCCGGGACATCTTCACGATGGGTGCGCGCCCGGTGTGCGCCGCCAATTCGCTGCGGTTTGGCGAGCTGAGCAGCGCGGAAGTGAGGCGATTGTTCAGCGGGGTGGTCCAGGGGATAGCGCATTACGGAAATTGTTTTGGCATTCCAACGGTGGCTGGGGAGGTCTATTTTGACCGGAGCTACGAGGGAAACCCGCTGGTAAACGCCTTCTGCCTGGGCGTGCTGCGGCACGAGCAAATCACGCGGGGCGCGGCGCACGGGGTGGGCAACCCTGTGTTTTACGTGGGGCCGGCGACCGGGCGCGATGGACTGGCCGGTGCCGCGTTTGCCTCGCAGGATTTGACGGAGGCCTCTGCGGAGCAGCAGCGCGGCGCAGTCCAAGTGGGGGATCCCTTCATGGAAAAGCTGGTGTGTGAAGCGTGCCTGGAATTGCTGGCCACCGGGGCCGTGGCTGGCATGCAGGATATGGGCGCCGCAGGCCTGACCTGTTCCACCTGCGAAATGGCGGCGCGAGCGGGCACAGGCATAGAAATAGAACTGGACAAGGTGCCCCAGCGGGCGCCCGGCATGTCCAGCTATGAAATCATGCTCTCGGAATCCCAGGAACGGATGCTGGTGGTGGTCCACAAGGGGCGGGAGGAGGAGGTAAAACGGATATTTGATAAATGGGACCTGCCGTGGGCCGAGATAGGAGTGATCACCGATACGGGGCACATGGTGGTGCGGCATGGAGGCCGGCAGGTGGTGAACATCCCGGCCCGGAAAATTGCCGATGAATCGCCGGTATATCATCGGGAAGCCGTGGAGCCGGCCTATTTGCAGGCGGTGCGCGCCTTCCGCCTGGATGGGGTTCCGGACACGGTCCAACCACTGGAAGATTTGAAGCGTTTGCTGGCCTGGCCCAGCATTGCCTCCAAAAACTGGGTTTACCGGCAATACGACCATCAAGTAAGGGCAGGAACTGTGGTGCTGCCCGGAAGCGATGCGGCGGTGATCCGGATCAAGGAAGATTGCCTGCCGGTCATGAGCGCGGAACTGGCTGCGCGGGTGGAAAGCCAGACTGCGCCGGGACAGGCATTTCCAGAAAAATACCTGGCCCTGACCGTGGATTGCAATGGCACATATGTGTACCTGGACCCGTATGAGGGCGGCAAGGCGGCGGTGACCGAGGCCTGCCGAAACCTGGCCTGCTCGGGAGCCATTCCACTGGGAGCCACGGACAATTTAAACATGGCCAATCCGCACAAGCCGGAATTATTCTGGCAGATCCGCGAAAGCGTGCGCGGCCTGGCAGAAGCCTGCCGCGCCTTTGACGCCCCGGTCACCGGAGGAAATTGTTCCCTTTACAACCAAAATCCAAATGGGCCGATTGATCCCACACCAACGGTGGCCGTGGTGGGACTGATTGAAAAGCCTGAGCACATCACCACCCAATGGTTCAAGGATGAGGGCGACACAATCATCCTGCTGGGGGAAGCGGTGGACCTGGGCGATCCGCTTCTGGGGTTGGGGGGCAGCGCATGGCTGCAGGTGGTGCACGGTTTGAAAACCGGCGCCCCACCGAGGTGCGACCTTGAGGCGGCCCGGACCCTGCACACCACCCTGGTGGGACTCATACAAAGCGGTTTGATCAAAAGCGCCCACGATTGCAGCGAGGGAGGTCTGGCGGTGACGCTGGCCGAATGCACCATGAGCCGCATGGAAGCGAGGGGAACCCCCCGCTTCATGGGTGCGACGGTGGATTTGAGCGAATGGCCAGAGACGCGGACCAGTGCCTTGTTATTTGGGGAGACCCAGTCCCGCGTGGTGGCAACCTGCACCTCGCGCGATGGGTGCAAAGTGGTTGAACGGGCCCGGCTCATGGGTGTTCCGGCTCAAATCATCGGCAAGGTGGGAGGCGAACGCCTGACCCTCAAAACCCGCGGGTCGGAATTTTCCGCAAGCGTGGATGAGCTGCACCACCCATGGTGGAATTCCCTGGCGAAGCACATGAACCAGCCAGGGGAATGAGCTTCAAGCCACCAGGGTCCTGCGATGGTTCCATTGAACCTTCAATTGAACACAACCGGCCTGGCGGCGGTCAAAAGCGGATTGAATCAATGCGAAAAAATCGAACCGCAGAAATCCGTTTGGTAAAAGCCGGAAGTTGGGAGTAGAATCAGAGACTAACATGCGGCAGTTTACGACCATTGCAACCAACGGTTTTCTGGAGCTGGTGCGGCAGCCGGTTTTCCTGCTTTTAATGACCGGATCGCTGGCCTTTGAGATTTTCCTGGCGGTGCCCTATTATTTTGCGTTTGGGGACGAGCCCAAGCTGGTGGCCAATTCCGTGCTGGCGGCAATGTTCCTCTCGGGATTGTTTGGGGCGGTATTGAACGCCTCCTCCTCGCTGGCGCGTGAGATACGCAGCGGGACCGCCCTGGTGGTGCTATCCAAGCCTGTCGGGAGGCTGACCTTTTTGCTGGCCAAATTCACCGGACTGGCGGTGGCGCTGACGGTTTCCACCTACGTGAACATGGTGGGGGCTTTGATTGCGAGCCGGATGGCCTTTGATGCGTACGGAAAAACCGACCTGCCGGCGATCCTCATCCTCGGGGCCGCAGTGGGCCTGGCTTTCTTGCTGGGAGGCTTCAGCAATTTTTTCCTGCGCCGCCATTTTGTGAGTGATGCCGTGGCGGCGCTGGTGGTGTTGACCACGATAGCGGCGTTTGTGATCTTTCAATATACGCGGCAAATGCAGAGCCTGGGCACGTTGGCGCAGGTGAACTGGAACCTGGTGCCGGCTGGAATCCTGCTTCTATTTGCGCTGTGGGTGCTGGCGGCGCTGGCCCTGGCCTGCTCCACCCGGCTGGATTCGATCCCCACGCTGGCGATCTGCTCCACCCTGTTCCTGGCGGGATTGATGTCGGATTATTTTTTTGGCCGCCCTGCGGCCCATGGAAACTGGTGGGCTTCGATGCTTTACAGCATCGTTCCAAACTGGCAGCTTTTCTGGCTCGCTGATGCCATCAACATGGGCAAAAGCACTTTTCATTGGGGTTATCTGGCAAAGGCCCTGGTGTATGCGGTCTTGTACGCGGGCGCTGCGCTGGCGGCTGGCGCGGTCCTGTTTGAAGACCGGGAATTAAGCTAGTGTAAACAAGCCAGTGTAAAACCGGCGCGGTTTGGCTGCGAAAATGGCTTTGGTAAACCACACGGCAGCCGGGAAACGGCGGCCCTGCAATGGCAGGCGCCATGGGCGGCAAATAAACCAAGAAAGCCTGGATTAAAGTGCAACAGAACTCTAAGAAACACGGAATCGTGAACCTGTGGGCTGCGATGGCGGCCTTCCTGGCCGCCTTTGCGATCACTGTTTACGCCAACTCGGCGGCAGGTCAGGCAGCCACACTTTTCCTGGCGGCGGCGGTGATGGTGTCGTTCACCAGTTGGTTTCAAATGCGCCTGGAAGAAAATGAGCGCAACGAAAAGTTGGAACTGGATGAACTGGCAAGGTCGAGGGGGCAATCCGGGTTGTTTGCGGACAAGGATTCGGAGGTTTTTCCGGCGCGCAATGCGCGGGAACAGTTTGAGAAGTATTTTGTGCCGGGCTTTTGCGTGCTGCTCCTGGTGGTGGAAGCCTGCGGAGCCTGGCTGCTGTGGCATTGGATGGCAAAAAACACCGCCCTCCTGTCGCCGGCCAGGGCCATGCCGGCGCTCTCCATGCTGGGCATAGTGGCGCTGCTGCTGTTTCTACTGGGTCGTTTTTCCGTGACCATTGCCCGGCTGGAGGGCCATCGCCTGTTGCGTCCTGGATCGAATTTCCTCCTGGCAGGGGCGTTTGTCTGCACCTTCACCGCGCTGGGGATTGCAGGGGTGGCCGGGGGCTATCCCCAGGCAGACCGGCTGATGGGACAAGCCCTGTGCATTGTCCTGGGGCTGATGGCTGCCGAATTGTTACTCACCCTTTTGCTGGAAATTTACCGTCCACACGTGCGGGGCAAGGTGTCGAGGCCGCTGTATGACAGCCGGCTGGTGGGGCTGTTATCCCAGCCGGAAAGCCTGTTTACGACGGCAGCGCAAGCCTTGGATTATCAATTTGGCTTCAAGGTTTCCGAGACCTGGTTCTATCAACTGCTTCAGCGGAACCTGCCCATCCTGATCCTCGCCCAGCTTGGCGTGTTGTTGCTTTCCACCTGCGTGGTGTTCGTGGATGCCGGGGAACAGGCTGTATTGGAACATTTTGGCCGGCCGGTGGCCACGCTCAACCCGGGCGCCCATCTCAAGCTGCCCTGGCCGGTTGACCGGGTTTACCGATACCGCACCGACCAGGTGCAATCTCTCTATGTGGGATACACACCTGACACCAACGAGATGGGGGCCGTCTTGTGGACGGTGGCCCATAACCAGGAGCAAAATTTCCTGGTGGGCACCGCTGAACCGAACCAGCTCACCCAATCAAATCCAGATAAGGATGAAACCAACGACACCCTGCGCACCCCTCCCGTGAGTTTGGTCTCGGTAAGCATTCCCATCCAGTACCAGGTTACAAACATCGTTGACTGGATGTATCGCAACACGGATCCACAGACCCTTTTATCCCAACTCGCCACCCGGTCGGTGGTGCGATACCTGGCAGGGGCGGATTTGAACACGATGCTGAGCCGGGGGCGGCTGAAGGCGGCGGAAAAGGTGATGGCGGACCTGCAACAATCCTCGGATGAACGCCGGTTGGGCGTGCGGATTGCCTTTGTGGGGCTGGAGGATATTCACCCGCCGACGGCAAGCCAGGTGGCCTCCACCTATGAGCAGGTGGTGGGAGCCTACCAGACCCACCTGGCCTCGAATCTTTTGGCGCGCGCGGAAGCGGTGATGACGAACTCGCTGGCGGATGCGGCGGCATTCAGCACCAACAGCGAGGCGGAAGCCTTGAAAGTGAAACTGGACACCTCGGCCTTTGCAAACGCGGCCTTGTTCACCAACCAGATTCCTGCATTTGAGGCGGCCCCCTCAATCTACAAGCAAAGGGCCTATTTCGAAATGATTCCCCAGGCCACTGCGAACGCCAGGAAATACATACTCCTGGTCACCAACACCCAAAACGTGCTGGTGTACGAACTGGAGGACAAAATCCGCGAGGACCTTATCAACCTGGGCGTGCCCAACAATTCATCTCCATGAAAAGAAACCTTCTCACCATCATCATTGGCTCGGCGCTGATCCTTGTCTTTTTACTGCTCCTTTTTGTATTCCAGGTGCGTCAATCCGAGGTCGCGGTGGTGACCACCTTCGGCAGACCGGTGGCCAGCCTGGACCAGCCCGGCCCCTATTTCAAATGGCCATGGCCCATTCAAAAGGTTTATAAATTCGACCAGCGCATCCAGAATTTTGAGGACCGGTTCAGCCAGACCCTGACCCGGGACAATAACAACCTGATCGTGACCGTGTACGTGGGGTGGCGGATCAAGGATGCCGCCGCCTTCTATCCCAAGTTCCTGGGGTCAGTGCCAGCCGCGCAATCCGCCCTGGAAAACATGCTGCGCAACGCCAAAAACGAGGTCGTGGGCCAGCACAACCTGTCTGACTTTGTGAATACAGACCCCTCCCAGCTCCAGTTTGACGAGATCGAGCGGCAGATGCAATCCGCCGTGGAGGCGGATTTGAACACGAACAATTACGGCATCAGCATTGAATACCTGGGGCTGAAAAAGATCGAACTGCCCGAGAGCGTCACGCAGAGTGTGTTTGAACGCATGAAGGCGGACCGCCAGTTATTGATCAACAAGGAACAATACCTGGGCGAGAAAGAGGCGACCATGATCCGTGCGGACGCGGACCGGCAGGCGGCGGAAACCATAGCCAATGCGCAGGCCTCCTCCATACGGATTCGCGGCGAGGCTGAGGCGGCTGCGGCGCCCACGTTGAAAGTTTTCGAGAAGAACCCGGACCTATACCTGTTCCTGCTGCGAATCCAGGCCTTGAAGGAATCCATGAACCAGAAGACCACCCTGATCCTGGACAGCCGTTTTCCGCCCTTTGATTTGTTCACCCAATTGCCCACCAACACCGTGAGCCAGTGATATGAGCCAGGAACCCAATTCAATGCATGGCGGGGAGTCCGACCCCGGCAAAACGCGGGCTGGGATGGCAGGGCCTGATATGCCGGAGGCTCTGGATTCCTCATCACAGGCTTTGGCGGAGGCCTTAAGCAGCAGTTTCACCGTGGTCAAGGTGTTGATGGTGTTGATGGTGGCAGGCTTTTTTGCGTCGGGATTTTTCACCGTGGGCCCGCAGGAGAAGGCGGTGATCCTGCGCTTTGGCCGTCCGGTGGGAGAGGGTGAAAAACGGCTGTTGGGCGCGGGATTGCATTGGTCATTTCCCTACCCGATTGACGACGTGGTGCGCATTCCGATCACCCAGCAGCAGGTGGTCACCTCCACAATAGGCTGGTACCACACCACACCGGAGCAGGAACTGAGCGGCGAGGAATTGCCGGTGGGACCCTCACTCAACCCTGCGGTGGACGGGTACCTGATCACCGGAGACCGAAACATAGTCCATTCACGAGCCACGCTGAGATATCATGTGGAGGACCCGTTTGATTTTACCTTTCACTTTGAGGCGGCATCCAACCTGGTTCAAAACGTGTTGAACAACGCGTTGCTGTACACAGCGGCGCGGTTCAAAGTGGACGATATTTTGTTGAATCAGGTGGCGGCTTTTCGGGAGGCGGTGCAGGACCGGGTGGAGGATATGGCGCAGGAGGAGCATTTGGACATCGTGGTGGAGCAATGCGACGTGGAGAGCAGGCCGCCGCGGCAATTGCAGGCGGTGTTTGACCAGGTGACCATAGCCCGGCAAAACCGGAACAAGGCGCTGATAGACGCCAACAGCTATACCAACCAGATATTAAGCCAGGCCCAGGGCATGGCCTCGACCATTCTCAGCCAAGCCTCGGTGTACAGCGCCAATTACCTGACCAACGTGGTGGCGGAGGCGCGACGGTTCAACGATCTTCTGCCGCTCTACCGGGACAATCCCAACCTCTTCACGCAACAATACCTTGTCAATGCCATGGCCGAGGCACTGACCAACACGGAAAAATGGATGGAACCCCTGAGCGACTCCGGAAAGAGTACGGAAGTGCGCCTGATGTTGAACCGCGAACCGCTCCAACCCAAGCCGGTCACCGGCTCCTAGTCCTGCTATGCAAGTCACATCGCTCCTGAGTCACCAGCATTCCGATCATTCCCATCATGGCCACAAGCATGATGAAAACTGCGGGTGCGGCCAAGACCATTCCCATTCCGTGGTTCACTTGTGGCAACTGGTCCTGGGGGTGGTTTTTGTGCTGAATGCCTACCTGGTGGGCTGGCTCATGTCCTCGGACAGCACCCTGGCCAGCGCCAGTGCCTTCATCGGGGCCATCATCCTTGGATATCCCATTGTCCTCACGGCCATACGCGACCTTCGGATTGGAAGGCTGAGCATCAACGAATTGGTGGCCATAGCGGTGCTGGCGGCCTTTGCCTCGGAAGATTACAAGACCGCCGGGGTGGTGGCTTTTTTCATGCTCACGGGGGAACTGATCGAAACCCAGACGGCAGAGGGCGCGCGGGATTCCATTGAGTCGTTGATCAAGCTTACACCCACCAAGGCCCGCCGCATCCGGCGCAGTGAAGCCGATGGCACGGAGCAGGAGGAGGAAATCGCCGCAAGCGAACTCACAGTGGGGGACACAATTCGCATCCGCCCCGGAGACAACGTGGCTGCGGATGGGGTGATCCTGCGCGGTCAAGGATCTTTCAACCAGGCCACCATCACGGGTGAATCCCTGCCTGCCGATAAAAAGCCGGGTGACGAGGTTTATGCCGGGACCCAAAACCTGACCGGGTTGCTGGAAATCCGGGTGAGCCGCGCCGGGCAGGATACCACGCTGGGAAGAGTGCGGGAGCTGATCATTGCGGCGGAGCAGACCAAGCTGCCAATACAAAAAATCGTTGACCAGTACATGGGGTTTTACACTCCCCTGGTTCTGGTGATCGGCGCGTTGGTGTGGGCTTTCACCCATCAACTGGACCGGGTCATAGCAGTGTTTGTGGTTTCATGCCCCTGCGCCTTTATTTTGGCGACGCCCACGGCAATGGTGGCAGCCTTGTCTGCGGCAGCCCGGCTGGGGATCCTGATTAAAAACGTGGCGGACATCGAGGCTGCGGCTAAAATCAACGCGTTTGTCTTCGATAAAACCGGGACTCTCACGACAGGCCAACTGGCTGTCAGCCGACTGGTGCCGCTGGGCGACATCAAGCCTGCTGAATTGCTGCTGGTGGCGGCTTCCGCCGAGAAGTACAGCAACCATCCCACTGCCAAGGCCCTTGCAACCCTGGCGGGTGAGGCGGGGCTGTCGCTTTTGGAGCCGGCAGATTTTTCGGAGACCCCCGGTCGTGGAATCCAGGCCCGTGTGAATGGGGCGAGCGTCCTTGTGGGCCGCGCGCAGTGGCTGCGCGACAATGGCTTGGATGGTTCCTTCGAGAAGAGCGTGGACCTCCATGAAACCGAGGGTTGGAGTCTTATTTTCGTGTCCCGGGATGGCCAATGCATCGGATGGGTGGGCATGCAGGACCAGACCCGCGCGGAGGCTCGCGTGGCACTGGAAGAACTTAAGGCCGCCGGCGTCCGGCGCGTGGCCATGATCTCCGGCGACCGCCAGGTGGTCGCCAACCGGGTGGCCGGGGAAATTGGGTGCAATGAGGCCCGCGGAGACTGCCTGCCTCAAAACAAGGTGGAATTTGTCCATGCCATGAAAGCCAAAGGATACCGGGTGGCCGTGGTGGGAGACGGGGTGAATGACGCCCCGGCCCTGGCTGCCGGGGATATTGGCATTGCCATGGGTGCCGCCGGCAGTGAGGTGGCCATCCACAGCGCCACCATCGCCCTGATGAACAACGACCTTCGCCGCCTACCCTTCCTGGTTTCCCTCTCCCGCAGCACCAGGGCGGTGATCAACCAGAATTTCGCCTTCGGGGTATGCTTCATCATCGTGGGCCTGTCGGCCTCAGCCTTTGGGTTCATTGGCCCCATCACCGCCGCCATCCTGCATGTGACCGGCACATTGATCGTCATTTTCAACAGCGCACGACTGGTCCGCAAGGGCGAGGACCTGGAACACACGCCGCAAGCGACGCCTGAAAAAGCATCGGCACCACGAGCCAGCACATGGAAACCTCAAGCAGCGTGACCTATCGAGGAGGCTTTGCGAGAAGGCCTCTCCACCTGCCCTGCCCCGAGCCAGGCAGCAGGCAGGCCGGTTGCGCATGAGTAACTGGAAAAACCGAAAATCTCCCATGACTGACATACAGGCAAATCCAACGGCCCAGGCCCCGGCAGCGGCGGCCACCGGGGAAACGGTGGTCTCCGTGCGTGGTTTGACCAAAGTTTTCAAGGATTTTTGGAACCGCCCCAAGGCTAGGGCGGTAAATGAAGTGGATTTCGAGGTGCGCCAGGGAGAGGTTTTCGGCCTGCTCGGTCCCAATGGCTCGGGAAAATCCACCACGGTTAAGCTTATCCTGGGGTTGCTCAATCCCACCCGCGGCCACATCGAGGTTTTTGGTCGTTCGCCGCGCCATGTGGCAACCAAGCGCCGGATTGGATACCTCCCGGAGGAATCCTACCTGTACCGCTATCTCGATTCCCGGGAAACGCTGGATTTTTTTGGCAACCTGTTCCACCTGCCGCGGAAGGAAAGAATGCGCAGGACAGCACAACTCCTGGAAATGGTGGGCCTGGGCCAAACCCAGACCCGCGCCGTGGGCGAATTTTCCAAAGGCATGCAGCGGCGCATCGGACTGGCACAGGCGTTGATTAATGACCCCGACCTGGTCATCCTGGATGAGCCAACAGCCGGGCTGGACCCAATAGGCTGCCGAGAGGTCAAGGATTTGATCCTGGCTCTGGCCCGCCGCGGCAAAACGGTCATTCTCAGCAGCCACCTGCTCTCGGACGTGGAGGATGTGTGCGACCGGGTGGTGATCTATTACGGTGGACGCATCCAGGCTGCGGGTCCGCTGCGGGAACTTCTATCCGAACCGGACACGCTGCGCATCACCACGCCCGTGCTGGCAAGGTCCACCCTGGAAAAGGTGCTGGAAATCATCCGGCAGGACATATCCGGGCAGGAGGTGCGGGTGGAGAACCCCACCCAAAACCTGGAAAGCTATTTTCTATCCGTGGTTGCGCGGGCGAGATCCTCGGGCGAAACAAGCGGAGCGCAGTCTGGAGCCGCACTGGCGGAGTATCTGCGGCCCGCGTCCGCAGACAAGGACACGGGCAACAGGCTTTTGGAAAAACTGGTCCTTCCATCCAATCCAGTCCGTCCGGCTGCCGCTGCAGCTCCGGCTGAAAAAATCGTGGACGAACAGAAATTGGCGGCGCTGGCCACGGGCACGAAGCTGCAACCATCCGCCCCTCCTGTTCCACCCGCCCCGGCAGCCGGGCCCGATCTGGCCAAGGCGGATGAAAAACTTTCCACCTTGTTGGGCAAGCAGAAATGAATTCCAGCCTTATCCACCCCACGCGGGAGCCTGTATGGGGAAAGCCCACCCAGAGAATCCCGCGAACCGCCCCACATTGAAACCATGCAGCAAATTCTGGCCATAACCTGGTTGACATGGAAGGCGGCTTTGCGATTCCGGCTTTTTTCCGTCATCGCGGTTTTGCTGGCGCTGGCGGTGGTCGGTTTGCCGATGATCATCAAGGATGATGGCACGGCGCAGGGTTTCACCCAGATCATTCTGACTTACACCCTGACCGCCATCACTGCTTTGCTGGGGCTTTCCACCCTTTGGCTTTCCTGCGGGATCCTGGCACGGGATATTGAGGACAGCCAGATACAAATGGTGGTGACCAAGCCGGTGGGGCGCTGGCAGGTATGGCTTGGAAAATGGCTGGGGATAGCGCTTTTGGACGCCATTTTGCTGGCCCTTTCCGGCGCTTGTGTTTTTGGACTTCTTCAATGGCGCGCATCGAGTTTGCCTCCGGCGCAGCAAGCCATTTTGCGGCAGCAGGTGATGGTGGCCCGTGGCTCCGCCAGGCCGGCGAACGTGGATGCGGACATTCAAGCAGAGACCGAGACGGTTCTGCAAAACAGACTCAAAAGCAGCCCGGACCTGGCCCGCTCCGCGGATTTGCCCGAGGTTCGCCGGCAGATTCTTGAACAGGTCAAGGCCGATTTTCAGCTTGTTCCATCTGGATACACCCGGACCTGGCAAATTGACCTGGGGTATGCCCGCAAGGAAATCCAGGGCAAGCCCCTGCAATTGCGGATCAAATTCAACTCATCCACCCCCAGCCTCACAGGGACGTACACCCTGGTGTGGCAGGCGGGAGACGCCAGTTCCACGAACGCCTGGCAGAGTAATCCCCTCAGCCTGGCACCGGACACTTTCCATGAAATAACCCTGCCGCCCGACCTGTGCTCTCCCGATGGGAAACTCACCTTGGTGGTGGCCAATCCCAATGCCAGCTCTCTGCTTTTCCCGCTGGATGACGGCATTGAAGTCCTTTACCCGGAAACCACTTTCGCGCTTAATTTCGTGCGCGGACTGGCCATTATTTATTTCTGGCTCCTGCTCATGGCGGCTATGGGATTGATGGCGGCAAGTTTTCTCTCCTTCCCGGTGGCCACTTTTTTTGCCCTGGCCCTGATGACGGTGACGCTCTCAAGCTCCACGCTGGCTGAATCCGTGGAATCCGGTTCCGTGGCGGCGGGCAATGAGGAAACCGGGGCAGCCGGCCACTCCGTGACTGATGTCGTCCTGATTCCAGCCTTCAAGGCTACCCTGACACTGATTGAATTGGTCAAGGGATTCTCGCCCATTGACAACCTGAGCACCGGGCGGAGCATAGGCTGGGATGAAATAGCCAGGGCCTTTTTTCAGATAGATTTTCTCCTGGGCGGCTTTTTTGCCGGCCTCGGGATGTTTGCCCTTCACCGAAGGGAACTGGCCTCGGCGCAAAGCTCCTCATGAAACATTCCTTGAAGCCGGGACATTTTAAAATCGCAGGCCCATCCCCCACTGCTTTGGCGGATACAGGCCGGGCAACTTGAACCGCACATGACCGGGCGATTGAAAAAAGGCATCCTATTGGCGCTGATGGCGTCCCTGTTATTCGGGGCCGGTCGGATGCAAAATGTGTTGAACAGGGATCGGGATCAGTTGGGCCTGACCACCCTGCCCGCGCTCGACAACGCTCCGCCCATGCTGGCCTTCACGACCGTGGCCTTGGGCGGTTTTCGCGGTTTGCTCTCGAATTTCCTCTGGATTCGCGCCAACGACCTCCAACTCGACGACAAGTTTTTTGAAGCCGCCCAACTAGCCAATTGGATCACCGACCTGGAGCCGCACTTCGCATCGGTCTGGATCTTTCAAGGCTGGAACATGACCTACAACATCTCGGTAAAATTCAAGGATTTCTCCGACCGCTGGCACTGGGTGGAAAACGGGATCGCGCTTTTGCGGGACAAGGGGCTCAAGTACAATCCAGACAACGTGCTCATACACAGGGAATTGGCATGGGATTTCCAACACAAGATGGGGGAGAACCTGGACGACGCCAATATTTACTACAAAAGCCATTGGGCGCGGGAAATGGAGCCTTTTTTTGGGCCCCGGGGCACTAATTTGGTGGACTTGCTCCATCCGCAGACAGCCGAACAGCGCACCAATGCCCTGCGCCTGAAAGAAGTGTTCAAGATTGACCCGGTCGCAGCCAACAGGGTGAATGAGGAATGGGGCCCACTGGATTGGCGGATTCCTGAAACATCCGCCATTTACTGGGGGGTCATGGGATTGGAAGCGGCGCAGCGCGCCCCGGACAAGGTCAACCCCACGGATTTGATCACGCTGCGGCGGATCATTTACCAGTCCATGCAGCAATCCTTTTATCATGGACGGATCATCGCCAATCCCTACAACCAGACCTATTCATTGGGTCCCAACCTTGACTTGGTGGACAAGGCCAACGAAGCTTACCTGAAAAACTGGCAGGAGGAAACGAGCCCCAGCCAGCGGGACGGAATCCTGCGGGCACACCGGAATTTTCTGCGCGATGCCGTTTATTTTCTATATGAAAACTATCGCCTGGCGGAGGCCGCCAAGTGGTACAAGGTGCTTCAGGAAAAATACCCGGATAAACCCGTGCTGGATGGGGACCCCACCTCACTGCCCGGCACACTGACGGTGGACGAATATGCGGTGAGACGCGTCCAGTTGGAACTCAATGACACCTCGCAGGAACGAACCACTGCCGTGGTTCAGGGCCTGATGTACAATGCTTATATCAACCTGGCGCTGGGATCTGATGATCGTTACGAGGGATTTTTGAACCTGGTCAGGCAAATCTACGCCCACTTCAATTCCCGGACGATGATTCATGGCGCGGCCACCACGCGGGTGCCCCTTCCTGCTTTTTCGGACTTGAACAAGGGCGTTTTGCATGACCTGCTGGATCCCCACCGCGGGCTTCCTTTTGAAGCCCGGGCGGTTCTTCGCACCAGGCTGGGTTTGCCAGCCGAGACAAACCAGGCGCCAGATGTGGTCATTCCTCCCCCGGCCACTCCGCCCGCGACCAATGCGGCCGCCACCAACGCGCCAGCTTGATGCCATCATCCCCGCTTGAAGGCGTGATTTTTCCGTTGGGTTCCAACTTGCCCAATCCTCCCATCTGTGGAATGCTGTTCACGCGCAAATGATGCAACCCGCCGCCCATTATCCCAAACACTACTGTGGAGTCTTCGGTATTTTTGGCCATCCGAGCGCCGCAGAGTTGACCTATTACGGGCTGTATGCCCTGCAACATCGCGGCCAGGAAAGCGCCGGAATTGTCTCCTGCCACGACGGACGTTTCTTCAAGCACCATGGAATGGGACTGGTCCCGCAGATTTTCAACGGGGAAATCCTCCACAACCTGGTGGGAGACCGCGCCATTGGCCATACCCGTTACTCCACCACCGGCTCATCGCACCTTAAAAACGCCCAACCCCTGACTGTGGATTGCGTGCGCGGGCAGATTGCCGTGGCCCACAACGGCAACCTGACCAACGCGGCGCATTTGAGGGACGAACTGGAGCGCGCCGGGGTGCCCTTCCAGACCACCGTGGACAGCGAAATCATTCTCATGATGCTGGCCCAGCCCACCATGAATGGGATGGAAAACACACTGGTGAAAACGCTGCGCCGGATCGAGGGGGCCTACTCGCTCGTCATCATGACGGAAAAGGAGTTGATTGGCGCAAGGGACCCCTTCGGCTTTAGGCCCCTTTCCATTGGACGGACCGCCAACGGGGCTTATGTGCTGTCCAGCGAAACCACCGCCTTTGACCTGATCCATGCAGAATTCGTCCGCGACGTGGCGCCGGGCGAGATTGTCATCATCAATGAAAAAGGCGTCATGAGCATACAAGCCTTTCCCGAGCACAAGCAGGAGGCCTTCTGCATTTTTGAATATGTCTATTTTGCCAGGCCCGACAGCGTCCTGCGCGGGCGCACGGTGTACGATGTGCGCAAGGAAATGGGACGCCAACTGGCACGGGAACACAACGTGGCTGCGGACCTGGTCATACCCGTCCCGGACAGCGGGGTCTGCGCCGCAATGGGCTACTCTGAACAGTCCGGCATACCCTATGAAATGGCCTTCATCCGCAACCATTACGTGGGCCGCAGTTTCCTGCAACCCACGCAATTGATCCGCGATTTCAACGTGCGGGTGAAACTGAACTTGATCGCATCCATGGTCAAGGACAAGCGGGTGATCATCGTGGATGACTCGATCGTGCGGGGCACCACATGCCGGTCACGGGTGAAAACCCTGAAAGATGCCGGGGCGCGCGAGGTTCATGTGGCCGTGAGCTGCCCTCCCCACATGCATCCCTGCGTTTACGGCATAGACTTTCCCGACCGCACCAAATTGATGGCCGCCAACAACAGCGTGGATGAAATCCGGCGGTATTTAAATGCAGACTCCCTGCATTACCTGTCACAGGAGGGCATGGTGCAGGCGACCACCCTGCCCCGCAGTTCTTTCTGCATGGCCTGCTATGATGGCCGGTATCCGGTGCCTTATGACCAGGTGCTGGACAAGCACATCATCGAAAAACGCATCCACCGGCGCCTGCAACTGAGCCAGGCGTGCAAGCACAGCGGTGTAATCGCGATGCTGCAAGGCGACAGCGTTATCCGTCCGCGCGGCTTCGAT
>DAIDJC010000033.1 GCA_027451565.1 Limisphaerales bacterium
GTTCAACCACCTTGCCGTCCATAACCCCGCCCGGACCGGGCGCGGGACCAAAACAAGCGGCAGCAAAGGGTCGGGTTGGAACCAGGATTGAGTCGCTTGATGAAAAGCGGGAATCATCAGGGCCAGGCTTAGCATGACGAAAAAGGAGAGCTGGAAACTGGCCTCGCCCAGTTGGCGGGGGTCTGCGACCAATATGACCAAGGCTGCGCAGGCGAGTGAATTGAGGAGGTCATGAGGCCGTTTCATGGCCCATCCACCCAGCACGATGGTCATCATGATGGAGGCCCTCACCGCAGGAGCCTCCCAGTGTGTGGCTGCGGTGTAAAACCAGATGAGAGGAATGACCAGAAGCCCGCTCCAACCCCTGGAAAGCTGCATTGCCCGCAGAACCGCCACCAAAATCCCGGAGAGGAGCGCGATGCGCAACCCGTCAATGGCAAACATGTGCATGGTGCCAGCCTGGAGAAAGGGGTCGCTAATGGCGCCATGCAGACCAGTGCGCCAGCCCAGGGCCATGGCCCAGAGCAGCCGCAGGGGTTCATCCTCCACGGGTAAACCCATTGCCAGGGTCCTCTTTGCCCAGTTCAGGAACCGGTCGGTGAGGGGCGGAGTGTGCAGCAGGGGAAGGGACGTTTGCCAATCCTGCAAGGTTGGCGCCTTGAGTTCAAAATAGATGTTGCGCGCGGCCAAATAACCACGCTCATCAAACAACCCGTCTGCGAGCGGGCCTGGCGGGGGGGCGGCAACGCCATTGATTTCCACCGATTGACCCGTGAAAAAAAGAGGTCCGGGGTCGCCTGGCGCCGTGGCCAGCAAAGTTCCCGAGGCGCTCTGCCAGTCATCGCCCAGTTTTATGGCATTCACCCTCACCATCCCCATGCCCATCACGCCCTGGTCATGCTTGGCATTCACCACGCGGAGCGTGGGGGAATATTCGAGCGTGCCCCTGATGGAAATCCAGGCGGGGTCGCTGCCGAGGAGCCGCCGCAAATCATCCGCAGCCAGGGGAAGCTCATGGAGTTGGGCACTGATCCATCCCGCCAGCGCGAGTGTCAATGCCATCCCTGCAATCCGGGTTCGGGGAAGAAAAAAAGAGATCAACCACCCCGCCAGGGCCATGCCGAAAAGCCAGAGCCATGGTATTTGGAAAAAATGACCTATAACCACACCCGCGGTGTAAGCTGCCAGCACCCAGGCGAGGGGGTGTTTCATTGCCGTTTCCTGGACCGAAGTTTCCGCATGGCCCATGCGCCGGCCAGCGCCAGGGCGCCCCCGGTGGTGTCTATGAGACAATCGCTGAAAAGGGGTGTGCGGGTGGGAACAAAGGATTGATGATATTCATCCGTGGTTGAGTAAAGAAAGACCACCGCCAGGGTGATGACCACCTCCCTCCAGAGCCAGGATTTTGCCAGGCCCGGGCGGGGTTGATGGATGGCACGCCAGACCAATAATGCAAAGATACCGTATTCAGTGAGGTGGGCGCACTTTCGGAAATAATGGTGGCATAGATCCATCCGCGCCGGCGAAATATGCGGGAATAGCCAGCGCACAAGCGGTTCAAACAAGGCTGAGGAGTGCTGGTAGGAATGGCTATCGGCGGAGGCGGTAAAAATGAGGCCCATCCATAACAGCACGGGAAACCAGTAACAAAGAAATAGCCTGAACTTTGGCACGCGAAATGAAAGCCGGAATCAGCGGGTCGCGCAACAAGAATTTAAATGTGAGCATCCATCATTTGAATCCGTCCTGCCAACCGCCTTGACGGAGTGGTCAGTGAGGAAACGATCAAAGCTTTTCCCACCTTTCAGGGCAGGTTTCTTTGCGATTGCCAAAAAGCCCGGCCTTCGGCCATTCTCAAACGACGGCCTTTGGGTGCTCCTGCCATTTGGAATGGAGGGGGGATACGCAGGCGTTGCCACACATGCTGAAACTAGGTGTTAACATAGATCATATCGCCACCCTGCGGGAAGCCCGGTACCGGGGATTGGCCAGCGGGGAGCCGGATCCCACATTGGCAGCCCAAGTCTGCGTGGCGGCAGGGGCGCATGGCATTACCGCCCACCTCCGGGAAGATCGCCGCCATATCCTGGACAGGGATGTTTTTCTAATTCGCAGCAAAATCCAGTGCCGGCTGAATCTGGAGATGGCCAATGTGCCGGCGATCGTGGATGTGGCGCTGAAGCTCAAGCCGGATATTGTCTGTCTAGTTCCCGAGCGTCGGCAGGAATTGACCACCGAGGGAGGGTTGGATGTGGCCGGTTCCGAGGAGGCATTAACCCGTACCTGCCAAAAAATGGCCCAGGCAGGCATAGAAGTGAGCCTGTTTATTGATCCCGACCCCAGACAGATCGAGGCCAGCCGCCGGGTGGGAGCGCAATTCGTGGAACTGCACACGGGCAGATTTGCCTCACATTTTGACGATTCCACCGTTTGCGCTGCCGTGCTGAAGGAATTGGCCGCCGGGGCGCAGCTAGCCCATGAATTGGGTCTGAAGGTAAACGCCGGTCATGGCCTTAATTACAGTAATGTTCCCACCCTCCTGGAGGTGCCGCACCTCGTGGAGCTGAATATAGGACATGCCATCGTGAGCCGGGCGGTTTTTTGCGGGCTTGGCCATGCCGTGGGTGAAATGTTGGAGCTCATGAAACCCTATAAGGGGCCAAAGGCACCGGCTGAGGGGCAGGGGGAGCCATGAATGAGGGGCAGGGGAGGAGATTGCGCCTTTTTGGGGTCCCATAAATTTCTCATCATCACGCCTTGAAGGGCGTTGACATGGAATGGGCAAGGGACTAAATTTGACCTGATCTACGAACTAAAATGTTACTCCGTATCGCGCTTATTGTGGCAATTGTGGCCGGCCTGGCTGCCGGTGGCTTGGACTATTATGTGGTGTCCAACCAAGTGCCGGCCCTGACCAAACAACGGGATGATGAACACACGGCCAAGGTGACCGCCCTGACCGATCTGGCCCAGACGCGGACCAAGCTGAAGAAAACCCAGAGTGATCTGGCCCAGACGCAACAGGACCTGGCGGATACGAAATCGAGTCTGGACAAGGCTGTGGCCCGCGCGGACGCTGAAACGCGGCAGGTGGATCAGCTCAACCAAAAACTCTCCGATGTCACCTCCCAGCGGGATGACGCCCAGAATAAGCTCGCTGCCTATGGCGCCACGGGCCTGACCCCTGACCAAGTGGTTGCCCTGAACAAACAGTTGAAGGATGCCAACAAGCAGATTGCAGCTCTCAATGGGGAAAACAGCCTGCTTAATCATCAGTTGGTCATCACCAAAAACCATCTCCGTGAATTGATCGGACCGGATTTTGACATCAAACTGCCGCCCGGCCTGAAGGGCAAGGTTTTGGTGGTGGACCCCAAATGGGATTTCGTGGTTTTAAATATTGGGGATGATTCCGGGGCTGTACCCGATGCGGAATTGCTGGTGAGCCGTCAAGGCAAACTGGTGGCCAAGGTCATTCTCCGGACGGTTGAGAAGAATCGCAGCATTGCCAACATTGTTCCAGGTTGGAAAATTGGCGAGCCGATTGAGGGGGATGAAGTCACGCCCGCTCATCCTGACACCTGATTTCTGATGAAACGGTTGTTACCCATTTTGGTTTTGTTTTTGGTTGCCGTTGCCATGGCCGTGGGACTCACGGGATGTTCCAGCACGGTGCCAGACAACGCTTCTGTCCGCCCCTGGGATGCTCCGCAGGATTGGGAGAATGGAATGGGTGGAATGACGGATTACCAGCATCGCTGACAATCCAAGGTCTGCCGAATTTCAACCGCCAATTAAACCGACGCTGATTACGTCCTGCAGTTTTCACTGCGGTCTTCGGATCGGCGGAAGTTACCGGCGGAGTGGTCTAGACATTACGAGCCATGTATAGAGCACGTTCACCTTTGGATCGGCTTGTGGGTCGGGCGTTTTTTCGCCTCGTACGCAAATTTCCGGCGGTTTTTGCCCTCGTGGCCCTCGGTGGTTTGGTTCTTGTAGGTTGTTGCATTTTCGTTTTCCACGATGTTAATCCTGCGAGAGAGTGGTTTTTGCGGGTCATCGGAGTTGGATGTTTTGGTTTTTATGGTTTTCTGCTGGTATTGCTGATTCGCAAGCTTAGAAACAAAAGATGGGTGGCATTTTGTGATTGGGCGCTTGAAATTTTTCGAGAGACTGAGACGAGTCGTGATGCCTCATCTTTTTCTCGTCCAGCTCAGTCGGCAGACGAATTGCCCCCGACCAGAAAAATTCCAAAGCCGTAATCTGCAAAGAGACTTGCCAAAAACTCGCACCAGCCCGGGCGACGTGGTCAGGGTCATTTTTTACAGCGCACCAGCTTTGACGGGGTCAGCACAAAATCCAGCCGCACATCCGAGGAATCGGAGGGGATTTTGGGGAAGAGCTGGCCATCGTGGCAGACACCGCATTTGAGTCTGGAGACATTCGCCAGGATGCGGTCATAAAAGCCCAATCCCCTTCCCAGGCGGTTGCCCTCCAAATCGAACGCCATTCCCGGGACGAGAATCAGGTTGAACTGGTCCATGGGAATCTCCGTGCAGGATGGGTGAGGTTCGCGCACCCCAAATTGTCCAGGCACGATTTGATTTTCCAAATTGGTGATGAGCCGGGCGGAGTAGGTTTGGGTGGTGGAGTTGAAACTGGGCAGGGCGCATGAAATGCCGCGTGCCAAGGCATCCTCCAGCACCGGCCAAAGGTCCAATTCATCCGGGAGGGGGGCAAAAAAGAGGATGGCTGAGGCGCAGTGCAGTTGGGGTTTTAAACGTTCGCAAGCCTCCAGGGAGGCGGCGAGGCGCACGGCGGGGCTGACCTTTGCCAGCTCTGCGCGCATGCGGCGTCGCAAATCCATTTTAAGCGCTTTTGTTTCCATCTTTTTCGCTGCGAAGAGCCGCAAATTCGGCCCGCCATTGTTTCACCCTTTCTTGAATCTTTTTCTCCACCCCCTGTGATGTGGGGTTGTAATAGGCGCGGGTTTCACCCAGGTAATCCTGGGGAATGAAATGATTTTTTGCATCGTGCGGGTATTGGTACCCCTGCCCGTGACCCAGGCGCTGGGACCCGGCGTAATGTCCATCCCGCAAGGCATTGGGCACCGGCAGGGTGCGCCCGGTCTGGACATCGGCCAGGGCGGCATCAATGGCCACGCACGCAGAATTGCTTTTTGAGGCCGTGGCCAGGTAAATGGTTGCCTCGGCCAGGGGGATGCGCGCCTCGGGCCAGCCCACGTATTCTGCCGCAGCCAGCGCCGCATTGGCCAGGACCAATGCCATTGGATCGGCCAGCCCCACGTCTTCCGCCGCACTGATGACCATGCGCCGGGCTATGAAACGAGGGTCTTCCCCGGCGTGAATCATTTTGGCCAGCCAGTAAAGGGCGGCGTCCGCGTCGCTGCCACGTATGGATTTGATGTAGGCGGAGATGGTGTCGTAGTGGGCGTCGCCGTTCCCCTCGTAAACAACCGCTTTTTTTTGAATGCTCTGCTCCGCCATGGGGAGGGTGATGCGGATGGTTCCGTCCGCTTCCGGCGGGGTGGTCAGGGCTGCAATTTCCAATGAATTCAAGGCTTTGCGTGCGTCTCCATCGGAGAGCCGCGCCAGATGGCCCAATGCTGCCGGATCCGCACTCAACCTGAGATGTCCCAAGCCGCGTTCCTTGTCCTGCAGGCTTTGCTGGAGCAGGGTCAAAAGCTCTGTTTCCGAAAGGGGTTTGAGTTCGAATATCTGGGATCGGGAAACCAGCGCCGGATTGACAAAGAAAAAGGGGTTGTGTGTGGTTGCGCCGATGAGCCGTATGGACCCGCTTTCCACCTCCGGCAGCAGTATATCCTGCTGCGCCTTGTTGAACCGGTGGATCTCGTCAATGAACAGGAGCGTGGGTTCCCCCGCGCTGCCCAGCCACTGGACCGCCCCCGCCAGGACGCGGCGCATGTCTGCCACGTTGGATTCCACGCCGCTGAGTTGCTCGAACCGGCTTCGGGTCCGCCCGGCGATGATTCGTGCCAGCGAAGTTTTGCCCGTGCCTGGTGGACCGTAGAAAATCACGGACTGGACCCGGTCGGCCTCGATGGCCCGCCACAGGAGCTGGCCTGGCGCCAAAATATGGGTTTGACCAGTGAATTCGGCGAGGTTCCTGGGCCGCATCCGGGCTGCCAAGGGAGACCGTGATACGCGGTCAGGAACTGCGGGGTCATTGGAGATGCCCATGGGTTTCCCGCGCCTGGTTTGAAACAAATCTTCCTGCCCCATGCGGATAGCCTATCATGTGCCAACGGCGGAAAAAGGCTTTTGCATCTGATTTTTTGTAAAGGATTCCGGCGGGGCAGGGCTGTGGCCGGAATTTAGGGGTCAGGGGTTCAATCGCAGGCCGGGCTTTTTGCAATAGGCAGGATGCCATTCAAAAAATAAACCCCGCCATTGCCGTGTCTAACATAACCTTTGAACATGTATTGCTACATGTGGGACTTCCTGAACGATGTTAAACTTCCATTGAAGGCATGTCATCCATCGCCCAGATCCATCCCGTGATCGTTTTAATTACGGTTCAAGGATTGCTTCGAATCACGAACAGGGCAGGGAAAGGGGTTGGGGATCAGGTTTCCGAACTGTGATCCCGTAATTTTTCCTGTCACTCAATTTGCTCAAAGAACACGCTGTGTTGCCACAGCGATCCGCACTCATATATGTCGTCCATTTTCAAAAAATCTCAAGTGTTTTTTTTGTGGGGGGACCAGGATTTCGGGTGGATTTTTCATCAGGGCGCGTTGACTCACGGCTAAATGTTACTTTGGGGTGGGGCCGTCAGGAGTTCGTTGCCTCACGATTCAGGTTACCGAGGACAGTGAAGAAGTTTTTGAGTTTGCGTTCAATGTTTTTTTTCAGTTCAAAGGGGTTGAGCAACGCATGCTCCTGGCGCAGTCTGGTCTTGGTGGCTTCCTCAATGTCGGGGCTGGCCAGCAGCCGTTGATAGGGCGTCTGGGGTGTCGGCTCGTAAACCCGCACCGTTTTGCTTCCGCGTTTGTCCCGCTTCAGCAGCTTGAAGGTCGGCTTGAAGTGGTTGGTAAACTGGCTCCATTCCTGCGAATACAGATCGTTCATCAGCGCCACCAGTTCGGGATGCTCAAAGCGTTCGTGCCCGAAAAGTTGCCGCACATGCGTCCAGTTTTTCTGCTCACAGTGCGCGTTGTCGTTCTTGCGATAGGCGCGACTGCGGGTGAAGTCCACTTTCATTTGGCGCCCCGTCAGGTGCTCATACAACGCCCAGTTCAGAAACTCCGACCCGTTGTCGGTGTGGAAGTTTTTCATCGCAAAAGGGGCCGTTTGCTCCAGTTCCTTCAACTGGCCCAGAATGGCGTGGCTGCTTTTATTCCAGACGGCGCGGTTCTCCGTCCACCCGCTGAACAGCTCGGTAAAGGTTAGGGAATTGACGTAGTCGCCCGCCGTGGTGTCGCCACAATGGGCCACCGTGTCGGCTTCGACCGAACCCGGTTTGCCGGTGTCGGGTGGCCCGCCACGCGTGGGAACCACCCCGCGCAGCGACGTGCCGGGCCGCGTGGCCGAAAGCCCTTGGCGCGGATACCGCACGCGCACGGGTTGCAGCAACCGGTCCAATTGCGCCGGACTGATCGCCAATAGTTTTTCCTTAAAAGCCCCGGACAGCGGCGCGGAGCGCCGCTCGTGATGCTCAATCCATTCCGGCAGCGCGGGCTTGAGCAACTTGCCGCACAACTGGTCGCTCGCCAGCCAGATCGGCTTGAGCACGGGTAACAGCACCTCCGGGTCATATTTGATTTTCGGACCAGACCGCTTCCGCTGCGCGCCGCCCAGCGGCCGGTTCAGCAGCCGCAGCGCGGCTTTGCGGTGATACCCGCAGTTGAGGCAAAACTCGTCAAGAATGCGACTCTTGTGCGGCCGTCCGGCACGTTGATAACGGCCGTGAATTTTAGCCAAATACTCCCGTTTGGAGGTCAAACTCATAGTCAGGGCTTCGGTAACCATGAATATGAGTCAACGTATCGGCAGACACCCTGTCCACCTCCCAGCCCCGGTAACATTTAATTTGAGTCAAGTCGCATGGTGATTCAGAATGACGGCAAGATTGCCATCTGCGGCTTTTTCTCCAAGGTTGACGGCGTGGACGTGCCGCACATCGCCCGGCTGAATCCCGACGGTTCGTTGGACGCGAGTTTCCAGACCGCGTTTATGACGCCGGATAATTTTTATCAGGAATTTAGGAAAAACCGGCGGGTGCCGGTGGCCAAGCTTTCAAAACCGGCCGCCACCAATTATGCCACCACCGTTGCCAGAACCGTGCCGGAAACCATCTTGATCACCTTGATGAAAATAGAGGCGAACGGCGCAATGATTCAATTTACCGGCGCGGCAAATCATCAGTATGTTTTGCAAGCAAGGGACTCACTTTCCAACACCAATTGGAAGACCATTAGCACCAACAAGACGACCAGCAACGGCATTGGCATTTTTCGGGATGCGAGTGCCGGCCAGAACCCAATGCGATTTTACCGAATTGCCACGCCTTGAACTTTAACCGATGATGCACAAATGAAACGTCGCCGCCACAAAATGATTTTTATCCATTTTTTCCTGGCAGTGCTGGTAACGGTTCCGGCAACGACAGCCGCCTTGCTTTGTCGAATTCGGATGCGGAGTTTTTCCTGGGGCGCCGCGCTGATGGCTGCGGGAGCCGGAATTTTAATCATTCGCCCCGATGTCTCTTGGGCCGGCCCGGCTTCGGTTTCCCAGGCGGATTCTTCGGAAATTTACGCCATCATGTCGCCGCTGGGCGGAGTGGCTTTGCAGCCGGATGGCAAGATTGTGGTGGGTTGCGGCTGTTACCTTTATGCGTTGGATACCAATTCAGGCATCATTCGTGTGATCGCCAGCGGCGCAATCCGCTTCAATCCAGATGGCTCGTTGGATCGCACTTTTCAGTGCCAAATCGAGCCGGCCAATGTTTCCGCTCCCCAGCACACCCACCTCATGGCGGCCCCCGATGGAAAGTTGCTGCTGACCGGTGTTTTCCACAGTGTGGATGGCCAGCCACGAAATGGCTACGCGATGCTCCTGCCCGATGGAAAACTCGACAAGTCATTTGTACCGTGGCGCGGCTTTTCCAACGCGCCCGCCCAGTGTGGTCGTGGCGGAGCACTTTACTCCGCCGCCCTGCTCACCAATGGCTGTGTGGCCGTGCCTTCCTTTACGATTGCCTGCCGGTTTGATTATTTAACCGCCTACCTGCTGGATGATTCCGGAAAATATGTTCCGCGTCCCGGTGTGGATGTCATCTCGAACGACTGGCCTTATGCACAAATGACGTCGCTTTTCAGAGACGGAGGCTTTGGCGTGCAGCGCGGCATTGACTGGCATCGCAACAAGCGCACGACCTGGTCATCGTGGCCCCAAACCCATCGAAACATCGCGTTCCCGTTGTGGGGCGAGGCGCCTTCGGCAGCGGATGCGGCGGTGGAATTGACTTCATTGTTTCGGGAAGCCCCCATCGAACTGTGCCGCTACGCGGTGCGTTTGCCGAATGGCGGGGCGATTCTGGCGGTGGAATCAACCAACGGCAGCCAGCTCATGCGCTTCGATTCCAACTGGCGTCCTGACTTCAGCTTCACAAGTTCATTTGAGGGCAAGAAACATCGGGGCTACAGCATTACTGGATTCCCCAACTCTCTGGCCACGAACGCGGTTGATGTCGTCGTAAGCAGTTATCCCACTCTGGTTCTTCAACCAGACGGCAAGCTGCTGCTGGCCGGCGAAATTTCCAAATTGAACGGCGAACCGTTTCCCGGCCTCGCCCGCCTGTTGCCGGACGGCTCAACCGACCCCGGCTTCCATTGCGTGATGGGCGGTGATGCGCGCGTGATGGGCATGGCGCTGCAAAAGGATGGCAAAATTGTTATTGTCGGTTATTTCTCGGAAGTGAACAGCGTCCCAATCCCTTATCTCGCGCGTTTGAATCCCGATGGCTCGTTGGATGAAACCTTCAGCCGTCACTTCACCTCCTATGACCACCTGATAACGTGGCGGCGCGTGCCGGTGCAAAAGTTCACACCGACGTTCGCGTCTATGACGGTCGCCACCGTTGGCCATCCTCCTCCGGCCGTGATTGAGCCGCAATTCGTCATCATTACCAGCATCAAAATGCAAAACGGCGTTGCCTTGATTCAATATCAAGGTAACCCCGCGCAGGATTACATTTTGCAAGGCAGCGATTCCCTTAGCCCTCCCGCATGGACAAGCGTCATTACCAATCGGACTGATTCCAGCGGGTCGGGCACGTTTTTGGATTCCGATGCGGGCAATCATGCCATGCGGTTTTACCGGATTGGCAGCCAGTAACCATCTGATCATTACAACAAAAATGAAATCCAAAAATCTGATTGTTGGCGCACTCGTCTGTTGCGTTCTGCTGTCGCGGGTCACGTCGCGCGCGGCAACAAATGATTCATCAGGCATAATCAATAATCCAATGTTGTCCTTGTCCATTTGTTGCACGAATGAGGTCGTGAAAGCCGGCGATGAAATCCCTGTTGAATTCCGCATCACAAATCGCGGCACAAACGATTACAAATACGCCGACCGCACTTACGACCGCAGCGGACGGATGGAAGAATATCGGCTGGTCCCGAAAAAACGTTCCGGCGAAGTTGTTTCCGACCCGCGCGCTGGTTACGCTGGCGGCTGGTTCGGCGGCGGCCTGTTTCAATATCGAATTTTGAAACCCGGTGAGTCGTTTACCAAAGTCATACCGCTGAATCGCTGGGCGCTGGTGAAGGAACCGGGACGATATATTGTCACCGGCACCTACCTGTCCGAACTATATTCCACCAATTCCGAAGACATCGTGTCCCCGCCCATCGCTATTGATGTGCAACCCCGCACGGAAAAGGAAATGGAGGCTTACATTGCCAGGCTGACCAACCAACTGGCCTCGGCGGCTTCGGACGAGCTGTTTATGAAATTGATGTTCACCTGCAATCCCAAGATCGTTCCGGCCCTCCTCAATGCGATGTATGAATCAGGCCAAGGCGGCTTCTGGGAAGCCGAGGCGCTGAATTTTTACGTTCCGCACTCGGAGTCAACAAAACGGGAAATCGTCACTTTTGTCAACCAACGCGGCTTGGCCGGTGGAATGCAAAGTGTCCTTTATGATTACGGTTATACCAATGGCGCAGAGCTTGAGCCAATCATTGCGCGTTCTCTGGCTCCAGACAATCCGCGGGCATGGCAGGCAGGCGCATCAGCGGCACAACAATATGCCAACGACGTTTTCACCCCGCGCCTGATCGCGCTAGCCATGGTGCCGGGAAACTCCGCGAGAACGCAGGCGATGGATGCGCTTGCGGCCAATCGCACGGATGAGAGCGTCAAAGCCCTGAAGTCGTTGCTCAATGATCCGGATCCAACAATTCGCGCCGAGACCGAACGCGCCATCCGGGTGGCATACAACTGGCGCGGAATTTGGCAGGGCCGGCGGTTGAAATCCGATGATTTTGACGAGAAATATCAACGCCCTGACCCGTTGAAATGAGATTTGTGAACAGCCAAGGTTTTCACCATCCGCCTGTGCTCTCGTTTTCAGATTCGTAAGCGGCAGCCGGCGGGCCAGTCAATAAAACATCCAGGCATCACAAAAATATGAAACTAAAAAAACTGATTGTCTGTGCCGGCTTCATTGCCGCCTTTTTTCCGGCCTTTGCCGCTGACCCCCCCAATTCAGCGGAACAATTGCTAGACCGGCTGCAATCTGCCATCAAGACCAAAGACACCACTTCACGACGCGGCGTATATGGGAAAAACCGACGCGGCAGCCTTGTTGCTGGCCAATCAAGCCGATGTCAACGCCAAGGCCAACAACGGCCAGACGCCGCTCCACTTGGCAGCTTTGTATGGCTTCAATGATGTGGTTGCCTTGCTGATTTCTAACAAGGCGGTTATCAACATTCAGGATGAGAAAAAGCAAACCCCACTTGATGCGGCATTGGACACCAATTCATTGCCGAAATACAGGCTCTCAACAGCGCTGCCAGGCAAAAAAGCTGCGGCAGATTTGTTGAAGCAATAGATCGGCGAAAAAGAATGACAGAAGCGGCCACTCACTGCGGCATTCATCATTCATTTACAAAGCAATAATTCTATATCTGCATTGATCAATCTGTGTATTTGACTGCCAGCAAAACTGCCAGCAGCGGAGTAATAAAAGAGTAGTGCCGGAGTAATACCGGAGTTTCAGATGGTTAATTCCAAGTCTTGACCGAAGCGAAAAATGCTGCAAATATGCCAATGTTAGCAGCGTTTTTTCTGCAATTTACGTTCTAGCTGGGGTTTGGGATACGAAGGTTCAGCAAGTCAAAGCTCGCTGTGCCTGCCCGATTCCGACCCTTGCCTCCAAAAATCATTGCCTTGCAATAATTTTTGCCGCGCCGAAGTCCGCAGGACTCAGGCGGGCCAACCTACTTTTATGACAGCTTGCCATTACGTTTACATTCGCGAATCCAAAGGCATCAAGGGAATTATTACGTTGGTATGACTGATGACTTGAAAGATCGCCTTTCGAGACACAACCGCGCAATAGCCTCTCACATAGCCAAACACCGACCGTGGCTGGTTAAGAACTCTCCTCAACCCTCTCCCCCAATACAATTGGCGGAGAGGGAGCAAAAATGGTGGGCTGGCGATGGATTTTTAAATCCTTCACGCGTCAAAGTTGTTCTGCTTTTTTAAACGCATGAACCAACCCAACGCCCTTGGTTCCCTCGCCCCGTCAGCGAAGCGCGGGGTGAGGGTTAGGGAGAGGGGTTCTCGCTCACATCCAGTGCGAACTCAAATCCACCCGAAAAGCAAAATGGATAAGATGCGGCAAGATGCTGGAGTGGAAACTCTCATCGTTTGCGCCCAGTAGATTGAGCCAGATTGGCTTATTGAATTTCGCTTTTCGGTTTTAACATGCAGTCCCCTCAATGCTCGCTCATTGTCTGGGCGGGTTGCGCGGCCACCTTTTTTAACAATGGAGTGAGCAGAACGGCAACCGCCAGCGCCACGCCGATGGCAAAAAATGCGTCGGCAAATGCCTGGACCTGCGCTTCGCGAAATGTCAGGGACTGGAGGGTTTTAACTGCGGCATCGTGACCGCGAAGGCTGTCCCCACCCAACGCAACGGTGAATTTTTCACTTAGATTCACCAAGGTTTCCTGCATTGAAAAATTGGACGCGTTCAAATGATCGGCAAGCCGGGCAAAATGCAGGTTGGTGCGGTCATTGAGAATCGTCGCACACATGGCTATTCCGATGGCGCCGCCGAGATTGCGCATCATGTTGAAGAGGCCGCTGGCATACTTGAGGCGCTCGGGAGGCAGGCTTCCCAGGCCAAGCGTCACGGCCGGGGCCACCGCAAATACCTGGGGAAATCCCCTTATAAACTGGGGCCAGAACATCTCCCTGCCGCTCCAGTCATGGGTGATGCCGCTAAAACCCCACATGGAAAGGGCAAACGCAGCCAGGCCAGCCATCAGAAGCCAGCGGGTATCAAAGCGCTTGGCGAGAATAATGTAAACTGGTACTCCGATGAGTGATGCGGCGCCGGTCGCCACAATGGCCACGCCTGTCTGCCAGGCATCATAGCCCCGCACATAACCCAGGAATAACGGCGTCAAAAAGATGGTGGCAAAGATTCCCACCCCGGTCATGAAGGAAAGGATTGAGCCCACAAGGAAATTCCTGTTTTTAAGCGCGCGCAAATCCATCACGGGATGGGCGTATGTCAAACTGCGGATGACGAATAAAATGCCGCTCACAATCGCCACCACGGTAAAGGTCGAAATCGTGTTGTCATCAAACCAGTTCCAGCGCGCGCCTTCCTCCAGGACGTATTGAAGGCTGCCCAACCCTGTGGCCATGAGAATAATGCCGGGATAATCCGCATCCCCCAGCAGAGATAGGTCAGGCTGGTCAATTTTTACCAGCGCCGGGGTGAGTCCGGCGACAAACATCCCTGGAAAAAGGTTTATGAAAAAAAGCCAGCGCCAGTTCAACGTGTCAGTGATCCATCCGCCGATAACCGGGCCAAGCGTTGGCGCAACGGAGGCAATTGTTCCGATGACTGCGGCGGCATAAACCCGCCGTGTTCCCTGAAAATAATGGAAGGACGAGGTGAACACGGTAGGAATCATGGAAGCTCCAAGCAACCCCTGGAGCGCGCGGAAAACGATCATGCTCGAAATGTCCCAGGCCATGCCACAGAGAAGGCTGCTCAATGTGAAACCGACCGCAGAAAAGGTGAACAGCCATCGTGTGGAAAACACCCTCGTCAGCCACCCGGATAATGGTATCATGCATATTTCCGCGATCAGATAGGATGTCTGCACCCAACTGATCTGGTCCTGCGCCGCTGACAACCCCCCGCCAATGTCCTGCAATGAAGAAGCGACAATCTGTATGTCCAAAAGGGCCATGAACATTCCCACGCACATCACGACAAACGGAAGAATGTCTTTGGCCCGCAAGGGATCCTTGAATTCAAGTGACATAGGGAATCAGGATTGAGTGTACACCCGGACGGTGGCAGAAAGTCCTGGACGCAACTGGCCGAGGGTGGATTTTTCGTCGTCGAGCTGGATGCGCACGGCGACACGCTGGACAATTTTGGTGAAATTTCCCGTCGCATTTTCCGGCGGCAAAATGCTGAATTGCGAGCCCGTAGCGGGAGCAATGCTGACAACGCGCCCTTTATAATATTTACCCCCAAACAGGTCAAATTGCACCGTTGCGGGCGACCCTGCGTGAATGCGCGCCATCTGGTCCTCCTTGAAGTTGGCGTCTATCCACAAGCCCCGCGCTGGCACAAGTGAAACCAATTGCGACCCGACCGTTGCATAACTTCCAACCTGCGCGCTGCGATTTCCAACCACCCCGTCCATCGGAGCCCGCAATTCGGTGTAACTCAGTTTAAGTTTTGCCAGTTCCAAATCAGCCACGGACGACTTCAAGGCAGCCTGCGTCTGCATTTTCTGCGTTGCAATCACATCAAGCTGCCTTTCAGCGGCAACATAAGCCGCCCGGTATTTATCACCATTGGCCTTGGCCACCTTATACGCGGCATCCGCTCTGTCAAATGTCTGGGCGGATTCAGCACCGGTGGTGACCAATGTTTTGAAGCGCACAAAATCATTTTTAGTGCGGGCAATTTCCGCATCGGCGGCGGCAACCTCGGCGCCTGCCTGGACCACCAGCGCCGCCTGCGACTCCGCCTGGGCGTCCAGGTTTGTTTCGGTCGCTCCCTGCAGACTCACCTGCGCCTGGGCCTTCTGGCATGCTGCACGAAAGTCCCGGTCGTCCAGTCTTATAAGCAGGTCTCCCTGATGAACCGCCTGGTTATCAGTCATGTCAATTTCTGCCACAAATCCGGCCACCTTCGGTGCGATGACCGTAACATCTCCCCCCACATAGGCGTCGTCCGTGAATTCAATGAATCGTCCGCTGGTGAACCAGTGGTACCCCAAAATGGCGCACCCCACGACTGAGAAAATGAGAACGCCAATGATTAAACTTTTTTTCAAATTCGACCTGGCTTGCACCGGCACCACGGCTGGCAACTGATCAGGTCCGTCGGATTTGGAAGTATTTTTCATTTTTTGCAATGGTTTGGAATTTCAGTCCAATTTGAATTGCCTGCGAAAACTCTTGTCGAAGGCTGAAGCCGGCACAAAACGTCGCAAGCGGCTCAATGTCACCGCTTTGCCGACCGGATACCGCAATTTTGGAAAATCATCCGTTAGGGCGCATAGAACGGCTCGTGCGACGCCACTGACGGGATCGCCGTTATTGATGGACCATTCGCGAACGCCTTGCATCGTCCCACGCAATTTGTTGTAGGCATCCACCGTCCCGGCAACCTGCTGGCTGTTCGCGTTGAACCGAGTTTTCGTAAAAGCGGGCTCGACCAACAAGGCACGAATGCCAAAAGGACGCACCTCATGATCCAGTGTTTCCGTAAATCCTTCGACAGCATGCTTCGTAGCGCCGTAAAAGCCCAACCCTGGAGCCGGCAGGAAACCGAAAGCGGAACTGATATTGACGATCCGACCATATTTTTGACCGCGCATTCCCGGCAGGACGGCCTTGGTCAGGCGGAAAAGTCCGAAGAAATTCGTTTCAAATTGGCGCCGAGCCTCCTCCATGCTCGTTTCCTCGATCGCTCCCGTCAGGGCATAACCTGCGTTATTGATGAGATGATGAATCACTCCGGCACGCTTCTGCACACTGTGAGGTTTCTTCGATTTTGCAGACACGGGGGCGGAGTGGTAGAAAAGAAAGCGAAGACCTATGCCACGAACACACAAACCCTATGACGCCACCTTTCGCCAACAGGCGGTGGATCTAGCCCAAACCAGCGGGAAGCCTTATCGCGACGTTGCTCGTGATTTGGGTGTCAGTGTCGACACCCTGCGGGCCTGGCGGCACCAGCAAACCACCCAGCCGGACACTGGCCCGGTGGCCGCTGCCGGCAAGCCCAGCGAGTTGGAACGCGAGAACCAACGCCTGCGCCGCGAACTGGCTTACACCCAACGCCAGCGTGAAATCCTAAAAAAAGCCTTGGCCATCTGCTCGGAGCAGCCCGGCCTGCTCGGCGATTCGAACTGATCGAGCAGATGGCCATGCAAACCGCCCAACCCATCAAGCTGATCTGCCAGACGCTGGACGTCTCCCGCGCCGGTTATTACGCCCATCGTCACAAGCTGGAACGGCCGCGTCGCCAACAAGACCAAGCGCTAAGGCCACTAATCTGTCAGGAATTTGAGGCCAGTCGTAAAAGTTACGGCAGCCCCCGATTGCAGGTCGCGCTACGCCGTCAGGGTCATCTTTGCGGCAAAAACCGCGTGGCCCGGCTCATGCGTCAGGC
>DAIDJC010000034.1 GCA_027451565.1 Limisphaerales bacterium
TGGAATCAGGCCGGGTTGAAATCACCTCCCAGAACCACGGCTTTGCCGTGGATGCCAACAGTCTGCCATCCGGGGTTTTCGTGGACCGCATTAATTTAAATGACGGAACCGTGGAAGGACTCAGACATCGCACCAAACCAGTTTTTAGCGTGCAATATCACCCTGAAGCATCACCCGGGCCGCATGATTCCACACCACTATTTGCAGAGTTCCGCTCCCTGATAGAAAAATGCGGGTGACCGGGCCATGATTTCCGTTTGACATGGCCACACTCGTGATCATAATAAGGTTACCGAATCTATGGCGAAGCTTGTTATCCTGAACCAAGGTATGACGGGTCGTACCTTCGAGATCACCCTCGAACGCACGACTGTGGGGCGCGTGGAGGATAATAATTTTTGCATCGCGGATGGCTCCGTGTCCAGTCACCACGCTGAGATTTTATTGAAAGGGGCTGAAATATCGGTGAAAGATCTGGGCTCGACCAATGGCACCTTCATTGCCGGAGAAAAAATTTCTGAATCCGTTTTGAAAGCGGGCCAAATTTTGCGGTTTGGGCAGGTTGAATTGCGGATAGATGATGGCACCCCTGTGGTTGCCAGTTCCACACCCCCGCCAGCCAGCAATCCTGCCCCGGCCCCGGCTTCCAACCCCGCCAAAAAGCAGGACGCCACCATGGTCATTCAGCGCGGTGTGAGCCTCACAGAGTTGGAGCAAGGCGGCTCAAGACCCGCGAACTTCAACTCCAACACAGCCTTCTCCAAAAAGAAAAGTAAAATCAACCTCTACTTTATCGTGGGGGGCATAGTAATAGGGATCATTATCATCGGGTTAATTATTGTTCTTCTTGGCAAAGTCCACGGCGGTCCTCAATAGCGCCTTAGCCAACCCGTTTGATCCCATCAGGGTAACCGTCCTGCCTCGCATTGAGCCATGCCTGGCATGGTCAAATCCCCGTGATGGAGAAGGCACCGGATCAAGCAAAGCAGAATGTCCGCTCCTGCCTGATCCTCCCAACGGAACATAACGGTCGCCTGCGACCTTCTGAACCGGCCTCAGCCCCATTTTTCTCCACGTTCCAAATTCAACCCGCTCAGGAATGAACCTGCCGGAAGCCGCTTTCCCCCCTCCCGTTGCAATTCGAGAATCCGGAGAGAACCCACGCCACATGCCACATCAATGCCCGATCGGTCCACGGCCAGCAATTCCCCAGGTTCCCCCTTGCCATCGCCAACCTCTGCCCGCCAGATTTTGATCATTTGACCGCCCACAGAAGTCGGACGGAATGTGTAAATTCCCGGCCACGGGCTAAATCCACGCATCCGATTCCAGATTATCCTGGCATCATCCCGCCAGTTCACCTTGCCGTCTTCCTTGCGGATTTTGGAAGCATAAGAAACTCCCTCAGCAGATTGTGGGACTGGCGTGATTTTGCCCTCGATGTAACCAGGCAAGGTCTCCAGCAAAAGATTGGCTCCCAACAAGGCTAGTCGGTCATGAAGAGTCACGGCATTGTCCTCGGGCAGGATGGGTGTCCGGCACGTGGCCAAAATGGGACCTGTGTCCAAGCCGGAGTCCATCCGGATAAGGGTCACTCCGGTTTCCGTTAACCCATCCGCGATGGCCCTTTGAATTGGAGCTGCGCCCCGGTATCCGGGCAATATCGAGGTATGCACATTCACGCATCCATGACGGGGCACCTGAAGCAGGGGTGGGGAAAGAATCTGACCATAGGCCGCCACCACGATCAAGTCTGGCTCCAAATCACGGATCTGTTGAATAAACGGCTCGCTTTTGGACTGGACCGGCTGCAACAGGAGAAGACCCTGCCTTTGTGCAGTTAACTTGACGGGAGACGCCTGCAATTTCAGATCCCGGCCCTTGGGTTTGTCCGGCTGCGTGACCACAGCCTTGATTATGCACCCCGGATCAGCAGCCAGTTTTTCCAGGATCACAGCGGCCAGTTCCGCTGTGCCCATGAAAACCAATTTCGAAGCCATGACGCCCTGGAACTTTTCTCAAACCAGGAAGCCAAGGATATCGCACAAAACCTTTGCAGGCTTTTGATCTGCGTTGATCTGGTGGACAATCTGGTTTCCATAAAAACTCAGCACCGGTTTGGTCTCCTGTTCGTAAACCTTCAAACGACCGCGAATGACATCCAGGTTGGCGTCGTCAAGCCGGTTCTCTTTGATGGCCCTGCGCTGAATCCGCTCCACCAACTTATCCTCATTCACCGACTTTAAGTAAAAAACCCCCTTCACATCCAGGGTGTCCCTCAAAATTTCCGCCTGCCGGACATTCCTTGGAATGCCATCCAAGACCAGGGTGTCCTGGCCAGGGTGAAACCGCCCAATCCGGGTGCTGTTGTCAATAAACTGGCGCCATAATTCGATTGTGGGCTCATCCGGCACCAACTGACCTTTGCCGGAGTAATCAATGAAAAGCCTGCCCAGATCGCTGTCCGCACGCAGATTCCGAAAAACATCCCCGCAGGCACAATGGAAAAAATGGGGAATCACACCGAGGATTTTGCCTTGCGTTCCCTTGCCCGCCCCCGGAGCGCCAAACAAAAGGATACAATTGTATTTCATACTGGCTTGGGAATCAGCTTCACTTCCAGAATATCCACCAGAGCAACGGTCACCAGTCCTCGCTGGGCCACTTCCAAAATCACCTCGGTGGCGGCCACCTGGCTGATCTTTTCCACCGCCAGCACTTCTTTTGATGACTTCAGTTCCATGCTGAATTTTAAGGCATCGCCCTTGGGCTCGCCAATGAATCCGCCAAACTTGGTCTCCACAAAACGCTTGTTAAAGGTGAATTTGCCCCGGGGATATATTTGAGGTTCCAGTTTCTTTTCTTCAACCTTGTGGGCTTCATCCACCACGGCTATTTCAGCTTGAGGATTCTCCATGGAACCGGAGGGCGCCATCACCGCCTCAGATGGGGCGGCCACAGCCTCTCGCGGTGGCGCCTCTCCCTTGGCCAGAAAAATCGCCGGTCCGATCACAGGCAGGATGGCCGCAAGGCCTATCACTTGTCCGGGACTGCGTAGCCTGAAAACCGCCACTTCATACCCGGCATAAAGGTTGGCCAGATAAACCACCAACAACACAAAAACACCAACACCAGAATGAAGAAGGCCCATCAAAATGGAAGGATCCGCAGGACGGACCATGCGCTGGACTGGCTTTACAACCACATGCGATTCAATGGGATGATCCGGCGCCGTGGGTTCAATAAAGGGATCCACAAACCGGGCTATCTTGGGGTTTTGATCCAGGCTCTTGAGTGAATCCTGGGATATCTGGGACCATGCCAGGTTGGTGTAGGTGTCATCGGGCAGCTTTAGCATCAATCCCTCGTCATCAAACCGTAAAACATCCCCAGTCAATGATACGCCACCATTCAAAGTCAAAGTGTCCGCTTGCGAAAACGAAACACCCCACCCCATATAAAACATTGCCAATAAAAATACCTTGCGCACAAAAAATGTTTACCAGAATCCACCGAAAGGTGAAAGTTTTTTCCAATTCTCCAATCCAGGTTTCAAGGGGTTGAAAAAGGGAGGCTTATGAATCCATGCCGAACTCCTGCCGCCAGCCTTGGGAAATGACCTTTCCTGCTTTTCAGAAACGTGTTTTGAATTATGCTGGGCGAATGCGAATCTTATCTGGAATCCAGCCCAGCGGCTCCCTCCATTTGGGCAACTACTTTGGAATGATGCTGCCGGCCATTGAATTGCAATCTCGCGGCGAGGCCCTTTATTTCATTGCCGATTACCATTCCATGACCTCGCTGTTTGACGCGGAGAAGCGGCGCTGCAACACCATGGACGTGGCGCTGGATTTTCTGGCCTGCGGTTTGGACCCTCAAAATTCAGTTTTTTTCAAGCAATCAGACGTGCCGGAAGTGACCGAACTGGCATGGATTCTTTCCACTCTCACGCCCATGAGTTTGCTGGAAAAGGGTCATTCCTTCAAGGACAAGACCGCACGCGGATTGCCGGTGAACCACGGTCTGTTTGCCTACCCTGTCCTGATGGCGGCGGACATTTTGATTTACGACTCCAACCTCGTGCCAGTGGGCCGGGACCAAAAACAGCACGTGGAGATGACTCGGGACATGGCCATCAAATTCAATGAGCAATATGGTCAAACCCTGGTGATTCCCGAGCCTCAAATCCGCGAGGAAGTGGCGCTGGTGCCAGGGACCGACGGCCAGAAAATGAGCAAGAGCCATGGCAACACCATTGAGATATTTGGGGAGGAAAAGGCGGTACGCAAAAAAATCATGGGCATCGCAATGGATTCCAGAAGCCCGGCGGAGCCCAAGCCCGACGCGGATCAAAACCTGGCCATTCAGTTGTTAAAACTGGTGGCGCCCGCGGCCGAGGCAGCCCAGTGGGAGGACCGGCTCCGGGTCGGCGGGCTGGGGTATGGCGATCTTAAAAAGGCCTTGTTCGAGTATTATTGGAATTATTTTGCCAAGGCGCGGGTGCGCCGGGCAGAGCTGAAGGCAAACCCGGATCATGTTCAAATGGTGCTGACGCAGGGCGCCATACGGGCACGTGCTTTGGCCCAGGGTGTTCTCAAGCGGGTGCGGCGCGCCACAGGTTTGGAATGACTCATGAATCTGCCGTCCGGCAAATGAATCATAGACACCCGATCGAGTCCCGGCCAACTCAGGCCCATTATTGGCGGCATGGAAAACCCCAGGCAGCCTTGCAAGCCCCATGATAGCGAATCCCACCCGGCTGCAACGGCTGCGTGTTCGTCTCACGGCTACAGCGCTGGGAATGGTCAGAGCGGGCCACCCGTGGGTCTTTGCCAGCAGCGTTCTGGAAACCAACCGAGTGGGATACGCGGGCGAACTGGCCGTCATCTACGACCGGCAGGACCGATTTTTAGCCGTTGGCCTTTACGACCCCGCCTCCCCCATCCGGGTGCGAATCCTCCGCGCGGGCAAGCCGATGGATTTGAACAATGATTGGTGGCAGAAGCGGGCACAAACCGCCTTCAATAAAAGGGCGGACCTTTTCAAAGCCGATACCACCGGTTACCGGCTGATCCACGGCGAAAGTGACGGCTGGCCCGGTTTGGTTTTGGACCGTTATGGAGACACACTGGTGCTTAAAATTTACACGCCCGCATGGTTTCCTTGGCTTGAACGCGTGACTGGCTGGATTACCGCCTGCGCCAAACATGACCGGCTTATCCTCCGGCTCAGCCGCAATATCCAGGTCAGGGATCAAACGGATAAAAGATGGAAGGATGGCATGATGCTGGATGGCAACCTGCCGTCCAGCCCTGTCTTGTTTCTCGAGCAAGGCCTGACTTTTGAGGCCGACGTGGTGCGAGGACAAAAAACGGGATTTTTCCTGGATCAAAGGGAAAACAGGATGGAGGTTGCGCGGCTTGCTGGCGGACGTTCGGTATTGAATGCATTCAGTTTTTCCGGTGGATTTTCCGTCCATGCCGCGCGCGGGGGTGCGGTGGCAGTGACGGATTTGGATATCAGCGCGCATGCACTGTCTGCGGCCAGGCGGAACATGGCGCTCAATCGAGCCAGCCCGGCTGTGTCCGCCTGCCGACATGAGGTCATCCAAGCCAATGCCTTTGATTGGCTGGAGGCAAGCCGGGACAAATTCGGGATGGTCATTTTGGATCCCCCCGCCCTGGCCAAGCGGGCAACCGAACGGCCAGGGGCGCTGCACGCCTATGAACGGCTGGCCGGCCTTGGCGCCGACCGGCTGGAGTGCCACGGGATTCTTGTGGCAGGCTCTTGCTCCTCACAAGTCTCCGCCAATGAATTCTTCAGGGCCGTTCGCAAGGCGGCGGGGCAATCCGGCAAGCGATTCCAGGAGATGGCCACGCGATTCCACCCTGCAGATCACCCCGCTGGTTTTAAGGAGGCTGAATATTTGAAAATGATTTATTTGCGGCGGGTGGGCTGAGCCGTAGTCCGAAAGAAGACCATCCCCCAGTCCGGACCACGCCAAAGTGGCTTCCCAAGAAAGGCCGCACTCACATGATTTTGAGTTTGGGCAAATCCTGGGAATCAATCAGGCCCACGGGTTCGCCAAGGGAATTGACCACGATGATGTCATCAATGTTCCGTTGGTTGAACAATTTCAAGGCTTCAACCGCCAAGGCGGATTCCGGCAATGAAATAGGACGCGGCGTCATGACTTTTTTAAGCGTTTTCTGAAGGAGATTCGGGTCAGAAGCCATGTGACGACGAAAATCTCCATCGGTGAAAACCCCTGCCAGTTTTCCACGGGCATTGACCACGCTCAGGCTGCCGGACCGCGCCTGGGTCATGATGAGAAGAGCTTCGTGGACGGTGGATCCCTCCCGGGCCACGGGATTGCGGGATCCGGTGCGCATGATGTCGCCCACGCGCAGGAGCATGGCCCGGCCTATGGCGCCGCCAGGGTGAAAGCGCGCAAAATCCTTTTGCTTGAACCCGCGGGCCTGCAGCACAGCCATGGCCAGCGCATCCCCCATGACCAGCATTGCGGTGGTGCTGCTGGTGGGGGCCAGGTTGAAAGGGCAGGCCTCGCGTGAAACCTTCACACCCAGCACGAAATCAGCATGTCGAGCCAACGAGGATTTGGCATTGCCGGTGACAGCAACAATGCGCACTGAAAACCTCTTGAGGGCGGGAAGAAGATTGAGGAGTTCCTCAGACTCACCGGAGTAGCTCAAGGCCAGGACCACATCCCCGTCATTGATAATGCCCAGGTCGCCATGGACCGCGTCAACACTGTTCAAAACCACCGCAGTGGATCCCGTGCTGGTAAGCGTGGCGGCGATCTTGGCACCCACGTTCCCCGATTTCCCAATTCCCACCACCACCACCTTGGCCCGCTGCCCCAAAGCCAGGGCAATGGCGTCCACAACCGCATCAAACACGGCATCCAGACAGGAACGCACCTGCCGCAGGGCGGCAATTTCCAGGTCAAAAACTTCACGGGCCCGGGCTAAATGACTCACCCCATGAAAATGCTTGAAACCGGGCATGATTTCAACCGGTAAGGTTCAACCAGCCGATAGAAATCCAAAATGAATCCATAAAGCACCCAAGGACCACGCCAAGGATTTCCCATGAAAAGCCATTTTATTCCAAATTTGGATAGGATCCCAAAACCTGGACGGACAGGCCGGATTTGGCAAGTCGGCGAACAGCTCCAGCCATCTTCGCATTTTCAATGTGGCCCTGGCAATCTACGAACCATGCGCGTTCACCCAGCTTGCGAATCACTGACTCAGGCTTAACCCGTTTCATTGGAACTTTGCATCGTTCCAAAAAAGCGGTGATCTCGCTTGGAGAGTTGTTGCCTGGGTTTTTCGACACGAGGAGGCTGGTTGTGTCGTCGCCCGTGGGCGGACTGCATTGCCGACCTATGACCAGGAATCGGAAATCAGCCCGTGACGCATCCTGCACTACCGGCTGGAGCATTTTAAGGCCATTATTTTTGGCAAAATCGGGGTGGGCCACGGCTGCGGTGCCTGGTTGGGAAACCCTTTTGACCGCTTGAATCTGGGAAAATCCGGCTATAACACGCGCCTTGGGAAAATGCAGAGTCAACCAATTGCGACAGCCAGGCAAATCACGGCTGGAGAGATAAATGTGATGGATGGCATTACGCCGGGATAAGCCCAGCAAACCCAGCGTCGAAGGAAGCCGGATTTGGGAGACAATTTTAATCCCGGATTTTGAAAACCACTTGAGAACACTGGCCCCCTTTTTGCCCTTGTAAAAATTTTCCGGCAGCACTCCATAATCCACGCGGGCGCTGGCCACGGCCTCACAGACACGAGCCAAATCCTTTTCCGCGCTATAGGAAAGACTGGAGCCAAATCGGCGCAGGGCTGCCTGGCCCGCCTGGCTGGATTCGGGTCCCGGGAAAGCGATGGTCATGGGCTTCTCCAATGCCAGGGCGCTGGACATGATTTCCCTGTAAATCGCACGCAACTGCGAATGGGAAAGAGGTCCGGTGTTCCGGGCACAGACACGCTCCAACACCGCGCGCTCGCGGTGTGGCGCATAAATTTCCTCCCCCGCCATGAGCTTGATATGGCCAATGGCCTGGACATGCCCTGTGCGCTCATTCAAGAGCTTCACAATGCGTGTATCCAACCCATCAATAGCCCGGCGATGTCCTGAAAGGCTCATGGGCAGGCAGCATGCAGCATGGGAGCGGAAGATCAAGAGGGAAGGTTGAATAAAAGAAGGCAATCTCTCCATAAAACCCGCTTCAAAAACCTCCTGAATTCCCCAGGACTTGACCACCATGGAAACGGCCGGGCCTTCAAAAGAGGCCGGGACCATTCAAAAAAACTTAAAACCGCTGACGACCATCCCGCCCTACCCTGCTTCAGTCGGTCAATCAGGGTATCCCTCGGGATGTTTGACATGCCAGTCCCAGGCTGTCTTTACAATGTCTTCAATTTTGGGGTATTTCGGCCGCCAACCCAACTCCTCAATGGCCTTGCGAGCCGCTGCCACGAGGCGCGGTGGATCCCCGGGGCGCCTGGGTTTTTCCACTGTTGGAATTTTTTTGCCGGTCAGCCGCTGGCAGGTCTCGATGACCTGGCGCACAGAATACCCGTCTCCATTGCCCAGATTGAAAAAACCCTCCTTGCCTGGCGCAAGCCCCAAGATATGGGCCTGAGCCAGATCCTTGATATGGATATAGTCCCGTATGCAGGTGCCATCAGGGGTGGGATAATCCGTCCCAAAAATCTCCACATGCGGCCTCTTTCCAAGCGCCGTGAAAAGAACGTTGGGAATCAAATGGGTCTCAACCCGGTGATGCTCGCCAAACTGCTCGCTTGCGCCTGCGGCATTAAAGTAGCGGAAGGCGATGAATTCCAGCTTGTGGATTTGCCGGTACCAGATTAGAGCCTTCTCAAACATCAGTTTTGATTCGCCATAGGGATTGATGGGGCGCTGGGGCAAATCCTCCGTCATGGGAACCCGATCCGGTGGCCCATAAGTGGCGCAAGTGGAGCTGAAAACAAACTTCTTCACCCCGCACGCCACGGCGGCATCGGCCAATTTAAGTGCGTTTCCAAAATTATTGTGGAAATATTTGCCCGGCTGTGTCATGGACTCCCCCACCAACGCGTACGCCGCAAAATGCATGATGGCATCCGGGCGGCTTGACTGCACGGCCTGGGCAATGTCTCCATCCACTTCGGGTTTGGCCAAAATAAAACGCGCCCGCCGATCCACCGCCGACCGGTGACCTTCTGACAGATTGTCATAAACCGTGACCTCATGACCGGCATTGAGCAACTCCTCCGTACAAACAGAGCCAATATAACCCGCCCCGCCAGTGACAAAAACTTTCATGCCCGGATTATAAGGGAACCCGGACACGTAGAAAGTGGAAAGTTCCCAGAACACCAAACCGCCATAATCTCCACCGCTTCCAAATCAATGGCCAGGCAATTGTAGCCGCCGCCGGGGAATACAACCCCCGCAACATCCGCGCTTCTATTTTTTACGAATAAACTGGCAAAGTGGGAAACGAGACGTTGCACTCCGCACTCCACTGCACGCCAACGGGAGATGTAACATTTGTATAATATTCCGGTCCCGACACAGGCTGTTCATCTGCATCGGGAATTGCCTCGGGCCATATTGGCACCTGTGTGTGTCCTAAAACAGCCTGCCAGACAATCGCCCGCACCCGCAAAAGGTGCCGCAGGCAGAAAAAACCAAGGCAGAAAGCAATACCTTTGAAACCATTATTCTTATCAAAATCACATCTCCAAAAAGTCCAAAGCCAAGCTGCAGGGATGGTTGATTAAAGCAAACCATCAAAAGGGCAAAGACAAAAAACAGCCGAAACCATTTTCAGCGCAGCAATGAAAAACACAGTTATTTATTTGTGAATGACCAGATTGATGACAGCGATATTTAACAACACAACCAGGATGATGCCTCCCAAAAAGGTCCACATAAAGATTGCAGCGCCTTTCTTGTGCCCAGATTTGGGGGCCATCCCATGCTCCGAATCTGCTTCGGAACCCAAACCCGGCCATCTTTTTTACTGAAATATAGACCGCTTGACCAATTATCAGTATTTCCCCACTCAGCCTGATTGATGTCGTCTTAATTCATGCGATTGAATTTATGGCCATGGATGATTGCACGTAAATTTGTCCCACATCATGGGGATGCTGCCAGTGCCCTGTCCACTATTTCCCGGGCTTCTTCGAGGATGGCCTGCAAATGTTGCTCAGACAGGAAACTTTCCGCGTAAATCTTGTATATATTTTCCGTGCCGGAAGGCCTGGCCGCAAACCATCCATCCCCAGTCACCACTTTTAATCCACCAATGGAGGCCTGATTCCCCGAAGCTTTCGTCATCTTGGCCGTGATGGCTGAACCTGCCATGGTTGTGGCTTGAACGTCTGTGTCAGACAGGTTGGAAAGCCTTGCTTTTTGAGCGGGTGTGGCAACGGCGTCCATGCGCGTGTAAAAAGGCATTCCAAATTCCCGACTCAATGATTGAAAATGCTGTCCCGGGTCCATTTCCGTAACGGCTGTCATTTCGGCAGCCAGCAGGTTCATAATGATGCCATCCTTGTCCGTGGACCAGGCCGATCCATCGCGCTTTAAAAAGCTGGCCCCGGCGCTTTCCTCGCCGCCAAACGCCAAAGTGCCATCATGGAGGCCCGGGGCGAACCATTTGAAACCCACTGGCACTTCATAAAGACGACGGCCCAGCTTTTGAACCACCCGATCAATCATGCTGCTGCTGACCAAAGTTTTGCCCACACCCACCCCGAGACCCCACTGCGGGCGATGGGTCAGCAGGTATTGGATGGACACAGCCAGGTAATGATTTGGATTCATTAATCCGGCGGAAGGCGTGACGATTCCATGCCGGTCAGCATCGGGATCATTTGCAAAAGCCACCTGAAACTTGTCCTTGAGCCGCAACAAACCCGCCATGGCATAAGGACTGGAACAATCCATCCGGATTTTGCCATCATGATCCACGCACATGAAGCCAAAGGCCGGGTCCATTTTTGAATTCACTATTTGAATCTGCAGGCCGTACATGGACTGTATGGGGTCCCAATACGGGAGAGACGCTCCACCCAAGGGATCCACCCCCAGATTGAGCCGCCCCGAGCGGATGGCATCCATATCCACAACATTTTTAAGGTCCTGAACGTAGGGCAGGATAAAATCGTGAGCATGAAGGCTGGCGTGCGGTCTGGCTTGGGAGACAGGCATGCGTTTTACCGCGGTGAGATTCTGCCTGAGAATCTCGTTGGCACGATCCTGAATCCAGCGCGTCACATCCGTGTCCGCCGGGCCGCCATTGACTCCGTTGTATTTGAAGCCGCCGTCCTCAGGAGGATTGTGTGAGGGTGTGATGACAATCCCATCAGCCAGGCCATTTTTACGGGAATGATTGTGTTGAATAATTGCATGGGAAATGACCGGCGTTGGAGTTACCCCGTTGTTGCTTTGGTGATAGGTTTCAACTCCGTTTGCCGCCAGCACCTCCAGCGTGGTGGAATGCGAAACAGCAGACAAGGCATGCGTATCGCGTCCAAGATACAATGGACCGGTGATTCCGCGAACCGCACGAAAATCGCATATTGCCTGGGTGATGGCCAGTATGTGGGATTCTGTGTAGGTGAAGTTCAGGGAGGATCCGCGGTGCCCGCTCGTGCCAAAAGCCACCCTTTGCGCGGGTTGGGATGGGTCGGGTTTGTTTGAAAAATATTCCCGTTCCAGTCGGGCCACATCCGTCAACAAATTCTGTGGCGCAGGTTTGCCGGCAAGGTTTGATAGTGCCATAATCCAGAAAAGGCTACCCCACCCGGCTTTTCCTTCAAAACTCTTTCTTGCCGCGAAGACCAATGAGCATCGTTCAGGAATGTTGGCACGGGCGATTCATGAATGCATGCAACGAATTATCATTGAATCAATTGCGACCTGGAGGCCGTCCAACGTTAAAAACTTTTTCGGTTGGAGCAATTTTGAAGATTCCATGTCAATTGCCACGGAATGGCCATCCCAAGGCCATCGTTTATGAGCCAGCCGTGACGTGTTGAGAATAAAGGGAAATGGTGATTGACCTTTCACAGCGTATGCCGGAGTCTATGGAAGGAAACATGAAAAACCCCGAAACCCTGCACGCCCGAACAAAAGTATTTGCCCGGGACCACGCTTGGCGGAGTTGGTGGTGCATTGTTTCCACGGCCATGCTTCTGGCCGCATCACTGGCGGGCACATTTCCCTTTTTGCCGCTGCCAGCACGCATCGCGTGTTCCATTTTGTCAGGGCTTCTGATGGTTCGTTTGTTTGTGATTTATCATGACCAGCAGCACCGGGCCATACTGCCCAAATCAGTCACCGCTGAATTTCTCATGCGCCTTTACGGCATTTGGGTTTTATGCCCGGCCAGCATTTGGCGCAGTTCTCATGATTACCATCACGCCCACAACTCCAAGCTCCGCAGCGCCCATATTGGCTCCTATCCCATCATGACCCGAGAGCAATACGAGAAATCCAGCACCAAAGATCGTTTCTGGTATTTGTTCATGCGGCATCCCCTTACCATTATGTCTGGTTACATCACAGTGTTCTTTATGGGCATGGTGGTTTTTCCTTTCATCAATTCACCCCGCAAACACTTTGATTGCCTGTTGGCTTTCATTCTACACTTCGCTCTGGGTGTGACACTTGTATTGCTTTCCGGCTGGTTGACCTTGCTGTTTTTCCTCCTTCTACCCAGGATTCTGGGCTGTGCCTTGGGTAGCTACCTCTTTTATGCCCAACACAATTTCCCAAGTGTTATTTTCGGTGACAAAGACGGATGGACATTTGAAAAAGCCGCGTTGGAATCCTCCAGCTACATGCGAACAGGCCCCATCATGGCATGGTTCATTGGCAATATCGGATACCATCACATTCACCACCTCAACCATCGCATTCCTTTTTATCGTTTGCCGGAGGTTTACCAGGCCATTCCTGAACTGCGCTCGGCCAAAACCACCAGCCTGATGCCTGGCGAAATCCTTCGTTGCCTGAGACTTAAAGTTTGGTGCGTTCAAACCCAACGAATGGTTGGGATATAAAGCGAACCAACGCTCTCGAACCCTTCTCGCACACCTTCAAAACTGCCTTCCTTGCCCGGTGTCCAGCCCTGAGGGCCCGCCGAATAACGGATTTTTATCTTATCCTTTCCGTCGGCAGATTGACAATTGTTCCCGGATCAAATTCGGAAAAGGCCTTAACATTCAGTCCAAAACGCCTCGTTTTATGGAATTTTACCGATCACCCGTTAATTTTAGCGGCCTAAATATCCGCAACTTTGAATGCCACCTTAATTTATTCTTTCCTTCATTTTTTTATTGACATTTGAATGAATATTTTTAAATAATCTAATATTCATTCTCAACCCGTGGATTTGTCGTGTGTCGGCGTGATGTTCCTAGAGTGAGAGGATACCTGTAGGAGATGGTGTCATGTTGACTGCCGCCAAAGCCGAGGGCTCTGAGCCTAAATGTGCAGAGAATCAAAATGCAGGGAAGTAACCTGCCAACAACCCCAAACAACTCCTAACGCCATGAAATCCAAAGTCATTCAATCAAGAAATGCCAGACAGAGCAGCCCTGCCTTTTTTAGCGGTCAAATAATTCAACCAGCCAGGTTGCGGGTATTGGGGCGTTGTGCCCCTGCCTTTTTGGGATTGCTTTTCACAGTACACGGCAATGCTCAATCGGCCTCTGAAGATTCCACTCTTTTTGGAATGTTCAGCCAACTCAACTCTGCGGTGACCTACGCAAACGGTTTGGCAGTGAACGTCAATGCCTGTGTCCCAACCGCCACCGTGGATGGATTGAGCTACCTGTACAACTACGCTGTTTCGGAAAATCAGTCCGCACCGTTGAGCTATTCGCCCACCTACACTTCGGTGAATAACCTGGCCATGTCCATGGGTACCTTCAACAACAATCTCTACCGCTATTACAATGGCGGCACCCTGGCTGCAACCAGCATCAATGCCCCCAATGCCAATTATCAGGCTCTATATGGGAACCCGGTAATTCAGCAAAATGTGGGGGGCACCTACACCTATGACATGTTCAACGGCTTGCAAAGTTATTTGGGGGCCGGCGGAGCCAATCCTGCTCCTGGTATTTCCATTTCGGGTGAAATTGGCGGTGCCACACCGATTTCTTGGTTGGGCGGCAATTTAAACCCTGGCATGAACGTGGCCAATGCCATTCCCACGGCACAGTATCTGGCCAATAACCTCAATGCCCACAACGCGGTGGAATTGACGCTGGAATGGGGCACATTCAATAATGTTGGCGCATGGCAATCCAAGGGTGGACATGAGGTTCTTCTTTGGTCCGTGAACTTGGGCAATAACAATACCGGCACCATCCAAATGCTGGATCCTTGGGGCACCGGTAACGGTGCCACTTCAGCCACTGCGACAGCCAATGGATTGACTGCCGACATCTTCGTCGGAGCGGACGGCTATCTTTATGGCAATAACTTCAGTGACACCCCTGCCGATGAAAATCCTTCCGATCCCACTACCGGCGCACCCGGCGCGCCAGGTGCGGGTATTTATTTCCGAATTGATGACGTGATGGTGGAGGCTGTGCCAGAACCTGGTGTCCTTGGCCTCTATGGAGGCATTGCTGGGTTGATTCTTTCATGGGTTCTTCCAAAGCGAACTCAACCCAGAATCGCTTGATAATGCAGAACCTTGAGGTGGACCTGTGAGGGCTTTAAAATCCCCGGGTATTGTATAAAAATGGTGCCAGCGAGTGGAATCGAACCACTGACCTCGGGCTTATGAGTCCCACGCTCTAACCAACTGAGCTACGCTGGCAAGGACACCAAAATGGTCCACTATTGTGCTTGGAAATGAGCCGGTGTCAAACCAGGAATTCCACCTTTTGGCCTGTTGAAAGGCGTCCGTTCCCTTTTGGTCAAGTCCACCTTTTGCAAACCCCGTCTCATCGGCGCTCTGCTCGTTTTGACCTGGCCGCAAAAAAAACAGGGGCGGGATTTTGTCCCGCCCCCTGGGACAGGTCAAACCATGGGCGCCTCTTCCTTAAAAACACCAAACAGAGTTGCGGCTCTCATCAGGACCCAAAAAATGGCAAATTGAGTTGAGTCGCGATCATCCGGCAGCGGACGTTTGAGAGAGGTCAAGCTGCGGATTTTTCGGGATCTGCAATTTCCTTTCGCGAGACCACCACTTGATCCACCAAACCGTAGTTTTTGGCCTCCTCGGCGCTCATGAAATTGTCACGGTCGCAATCGCGCTCCACTTGGTCCACCGGTTTGCCGGTGTGCTTGGAAAGAATGCCATTCAGGGTTTGTTTGAGTTTGAGCATGTGGCGGACGCGGATTTCCACGTCGCTGGCCTGCCCTTCGGCGCCGCCAAGAACCTGGTGGATCATGATGTTGGCGTTGGGCAGCGCATAGCGTTTGCCACGGGTGCCAGCCGACAACAGAACCGCACCCATGCTGGCCGCCTGGCCAATGCAGTAGGTATTCACATCACAGGTGAGATACTGCATGGTGTCATAAATGGCCAACCCGGCGGTGACACTGCCTCCTGGTGAATTGATGTAAATATGGATGTCTTTCTTGGGGTCGGTCATTTGCATGAAAAGAAGCTGGGCCACCACCACATTTGAAACCTGGTCATCAATGGGTGTGCCAATGAAAATAATACGGTCCACCAGCAACCGCGAATACAGATCAAAGCTTCGCTCATTTCCCCGCCCATCGCGTTCAATGACAAATGGAATGGAATAATTTTGAATATTTTTCATGGCCCCAATATGGACGTGAATTCGTTGCAAGTAAAGGCAACCACGGCAGGAAATCTTCAGCCAGAATCCAAACCTCAGGGCTTTGGCGGCGCGCCCAACGATTTCCAAATCAAGAGAAACGCCCTTGCAAAATCCTGCGGGCTTCTCATGATCCAATCGGAAACAAAAAGGGGATCGAACCAAGCCCCGGTTTCAATCTCTTCCGGATTAAGCTGGAAGGGTCCATCTGAACGGCATTCATAAACCCAGCAAAATTCCCAGCCTGTTTCCTGGCAGGCATTGATTTTAAATCGGCGTTCAGGGGCAGTTTGTAAAACCAATCCAATTTCCTCCCTCAACTCACGAACGGCACAGGCATCATACCCCTCCCCCCGGTCTAAATGACCTGAAGCGGAAGAATCCCACAGCCCCGCCGCCGTATCCTTCTTCATGGACCGTTTTTGGAGGAAAACCTGGCTTTTTTGGTTAAAAACAAGCACGTGGACTGCCCGGTGCCAAAGTCCGCGCGCATGAACCTCCTGTCGGGGCGCATGACCGATCACCTCATCCCATTCATTGACAACATCAAAAATTTCCTGTGCCATTTTTTGGGAAATCATGCCATGTCATGCCGGCTCATGCCGAATAAAAAATTCATTTCAAATAGGATCAGGCCGCCAGCAATTGAGTGAGTGCAATGAATTCTTCCAGGCCAAGCTTTTCAGCTCGTTCCATGGGGGAAATGCCCAATTCGAGCATGGCTGTCTCCAGTCTTTCCCGGGGCCAATCCTGCTTCAAAAGTTTGAGCATCATTTTGCGGCGCTGGGAAAAGGCACGTTTCACGATTTTCCTGAAAACAGGTCGAAGCTGCACCGGAATCAGGCTCTGTGGCCTTCGCTTGAGCGCCACACAGGCTGATTCCACGTCGGGTGGTGGAAAGAAGCATCCTGGTGGAATCCTCACCATCTCGACCGGTTCAAAATCCAACTGGATCAACAGGGTGAGAATGCCGTAATCATCATCATCCGTTC
>DAIDJC010000035.1 GCA_027451565.1 Limisphaerales bacterium
TGGTCCAACACCTCAAAAGCCTGCCCGATTACCGCAAGCGCATCGGATTTTATCCGCTCTGGAGTTTGGTCGCCATCGGTGTGCTGGCTCACTGGTGCGGCGCGCCACGGGGCCAGAAAGATTTGGCCAAATTCGCCAAGGGCCTCAGCCAAGCCCAGCGCCGCGCTCTGGGCATTCGCCAGCAGGAGGATCGAAGTTACCCGGCTCCCAGCCAGCCCACCTTCTGCCGTCTCATGGAACACCTCGACGACGAGGCTTTGGAAAAAGTCTTCCTGCGCGTACAGGAACAAATCCGCGGACCGGCGCCACCGGAGGAACTCATCGTGCTGGATGGCAAGCAGCCACGGCACGGCGGAGGCCATTCGGTGCTGACGGCGGTGACGGTACCCAGCCAACACTACCTGGGCAGCGCCATCGTGGACACCAAGACCAACGAGATTCCCGTGGCCCGTGAACTCTTCAAGAAACTCGACCTGGACGGGCGCAAGGTCAGTCTCGACGCCCTCCATACCCAGGACCAGACCGCGCGCGAACTGGTACTTGAACACGGCGCTGACTTTCTGCTGACCGTCAAAGACAACCAACCCACGCTACGGGCCAACATTGAAAAACTCGTTACCGCCCCGCCGGCGGATTTTTCCCCCTCGCTCGGCCACACCGACGCTGGCCGGCAAACGTGAGTTCAATAAAGGACAGCCTGAAAGTCGCGTGTTGCGCTCCCGGACAGCCACCCCAGAGCAGGTGGATTTCCCCTGTGTCGAGCAAATCGCCCTGTTGCGCCGGCATCTGCGTCAACACTCCCCCGAAACCATCGCGCTGGTGACCAGCCTGGCGCCCCAATTCCTGGACGCCGCGCAATGGCTGCAATACAACCGGGCCGCCTGGGGCATTGAAAGCGGGTTGCACCAACGACTGGACATCTCGCACCTCGACGACCAGTGCCGAATCCGTAAACCCAAATCCATGCGCGTGATGGGCTTGTTTCGGCGCTTCACCAACAGCCTGTTCATGCATTGGCGCAGCCGACAGCAAAAGCCCCAATACAAAACCACCACCGACTTTTTCACCGCCATGAACGCCGAACATCATCGTTATGCCATCCGTTGCCTCCATGCCCGTCATCCAAGCTTCCAAACCGTTTCGTGAATTGGCCGTGCTTGAGCCAAGCAAGCGCCTTTGGATGCTTGAGTTTGACGTAATTGTCCGAGATCGTGAGTGTTGATTTCATTGCCCCCTTTTGATTGGGCCTTTGGCATGGTAAAGTCGGGTTGATGAACACAAACCGAATCCCCATTAACCGCCAGAATGCCGCAGGGGTGCGACACAAACAACTGTTGGATCAATTTGAGCGGAACGGATTGTCCGCTGCGAAGTTTACACGACAACATGGCTCGACCCACACCTCATTTTGAGGCTGGTTAAAGCACATGGAAAAGACCGGGAATCAGCCATTTTTTTCAAGCGAAGGTGGCGTCCTGCGCTCCACACGAGGAGTTGGTGATGAATGAGGTCCCTCAACTATGGGTGCGGATTCAGCGTCCCGAATAGGTCAAATTGGCGGCGGCATTGATTCAGGAAGGTTAATCAGCGTAATGAACACCACATCCATACGGCTTGGTCTGGGTGACCGCCACCGGCTTTCCTTGGAGGAGCGCATCCACGGCGGCGCGGACATAATTATGAGCCTTACGCGGGTCGCCAAACGGCTTGGGACGGTCGTCCATGGCTCCTTGATAATCCAACACCCCATCCTTGCCGATGACGTAAACATCGGGCGTGGTTTTCATGGAATAAAGATGACCAATAGCGCCACTTGGATCCTGAATCCAATCCGTGGCATTGATTTTTAATCTTTTCCATTCTTCCTGTGCTTGGCCTGCGGAGCGGAAGCTGGGGTTATTGGGATTCACAGAATCCACCAACAACCAGACCACGCCTTTGGCGGCCAGATCCTTTTGCAATTCAGGAACCGCACCGCTGGCATATTGGTTGTGACAAAAGGGGCAATCGGAGTTATAGGACTCAACCACGACTATTTTTCCCTTGAAATCGCTGAGTTTTACGGTTTTGCCGTGAATATCCGTGCCAGAAAAATCAGGGGCAGGCTGTCCGATTTCCAGCGCGAGGGCCGGAAGGCTAAAACTTAGGAGCGAGGCTAATGCGATGATCTTCGTCATAACTGAATATGGTTTGTTTGCTGTTTATCTTCCTGTAAAAATGAAAACCCCATCTACGGTCTATTGGACAGCGGCTGAGGTGGATTTGTTCAAGTCATTTCCAAATTGGGTGGCTTTTTTCAAGGCATCCAAGACCAATGATGGAGTCAAGATTTCGGGTAGGATCAGGGGGTTGGCGCCAGGGTGACCGGGGTACACCAGAACCAGCGGTACACCAGCGCGACCAAATCTCTGTAATTCCTCGGTGATGCGGACCGGGAAAGCGGTATCATCGGCCACCAATGCCACGCCCTGCACAAGTTTCATTTCGTTGATTACTGATGGAATCTCGATGCTGGTCTTTTTATTCACCTGACATGTGAGACACCAATCGGCAGTAAAATCCACCAAAACGGGCCGTCCAGAAGCCTGGGCTTGGGCGATAGCCTCCAGGGACCACGGTTTCCAATCCAAAGGACTATTGATATTGGACGCGGCAGGTTCTTTATCACCAGGAACCGAGCGCCAGTGCAAAGCATCCTCAAGAATGCCAAAATAACCCAGGATCAGGAACGCGAAAGCCAATCCCAGTGAGAGACTGCGGGCCTTGGATCCACGCTGGAAAAACGCGCCGAAGATCCAGGCGGCGAAAGACACGACAACCAAAAAGCAGCCCACCCATGCCACACCCCTGCCATAAGTGGCTGAGGCGATATAGAGCAGCCAGACAACCGTGGCAAGCATGGGGAAGCCCATGGCGATTTTGAATTTTTCCATCCATGCCCCGGGTTTAGGCAGGAAAGAGACCCAGGCTGGCTGCCAGGAGAGCAGGAAGTAAGGCAAAGCCAGCCCCACGCCTGTGGAGAAAAAAGCCAGGAAAATAATTCCTGAACCTTGAGCAAAGGCAAAACCCAGGGCTGGCGCGAGAAACGGGGCCGTGCAAGGCGTGGCGAGTGTGGTGGCAAGAACCCCGTTAAAAAAAGCGCCGGCAAAACCGCGGCGCGCAGAAAGGGCGCCTGCCGCATCCATGGCATGTCCGCCCAGGCTTACTTCAAATACACCAAATAAATTCAATGCCACCAAAGTAACCAAAGTAGCCAACCCCACCACAAAAACGGGATTTCCAAATTGCATTCCCCAGCCAGCTTGATGCCCGGCCGCCTTCACGCCCACCACCATGGAGGCCAGAGCCAGAAATGAGGCGAGCACACCGGCAACATAGGCCAATCCTAAAAGCCGGATGTGACGCCGGTCGCTCCCTCCCTCGCGCACAAACCCCAAAATCTTGAGCGCAATCACCGGCAACACGCATGGCATCACATTCAAGATCAAGCCTCCAATGAACGCATAAAGAATCATTCGCCCGGGAGAAAACCTTAAAGGTGGCGCAGAGATATTGGCAGGGTCCACAGACTGGATGGAACCGGAAGAGACTTGATTTGAGTCATCCACCAAGGCAGACGGCCCCAAAGGTTGCGGATTCAGGAACCACCCATGTTCAATGCCTTCCTCAATCAAAATTCCAGGCACACGGACAGGCCAATCCGATTGAAACCTGGTGACCATTTTGCGCAAGGTAAAATCAGACCCAGGCCCGTCTTTCACTTCGGTGGCAGTCTCGACCTCATAATTGTCGCCGGGATACGGATAAAAATCCACAATTCTGGGCTGGGTATCGGAAGGGCCACGGTATTGACCGTGAAGAACCAGCCAGCGTTGGTCCGTATTAGTGGTTGTTTGCCATGATGCCTCAACCAACCAGTTGGAACAGGTCTCAGGCATCCGGCTTTGCCAGGATTGGATCAAATCGAGCTGTGTCGTGGGCACAAACTCATTGGTCACAACCAGGTCAAATGAAAAATTCGTGCTGCCGGGAATGCATTGATCTTTGCATTCAAGCCATGACACCGCAGCAGAAACAGAGTAAACACCCGAGGCCACATTTGAGGCGACCGTGATGGGAACCTCCAACAGCGTCGTTCCCTCGTAGGCGTAAGTCGTGACTGATGCAGGTGGTAATTTCAGGGGCAATGGCCATTCAATTGGCCCCGCGGAAAAACCAGGGGGGAGGTTCCATTGAATTTGAGTGGGGATCCCCGAATCCCCGGAATTTTTCCAATAGGTGTGCCAACCGGGATCCATCGTCATTAAAAATCCAACCGATTGAACCTGGCCGGGCCGGACCGAATTGGCCGACAATTTTAATTCAACCCTTGTATGCGCTGCGCTTGCAGGGGTAGCCAGAACCAAGGCCAAACAGAGTCCAGCCCACATGCACCGTGCGGAAGTCCAGGCCCCAACGATTCTTAAAATCCAATTTTTCATGGCAACAACAGACATCACCAAAACCACTCAACCGACCCAAAAGGCAGCAATTCATTGATAACAAGCATATTCCAAATTATCAGAACCTGGATCGGCATCCATGAATTTTTAAATTTTTTTGCTTGCAATCCTAAAGTCTTGCCAACATTATAATTACAGAGGAATTGTCTAAAGCAAATTTATTGGTTCGTTGGGATAAAGTTTCAAAGCCGCTTAGTTTTTTCATCTGGCAGGGCGCAGGGAAAAAACCGATGAAGACGATGATGGACACAAGTTTCAAATAAATTTAACACCTAAAAACATGAAACCATTCCATTCTCAATACGCGTTGAATAGGCGAGGGTTCTCCGCCAGCGCATCATGGAGGTTCCGCTTTAAACATTAAGGATCCATGTCAACCACCCTGCAGGCCAAATTTGCACCAGGCCGTATCGTCATTGCCCCGGCAGCCCTGAAACTGCTCACGGCAAGGGATATCCAGTTGGCATTGGATGCGCATTGCCAGGGTGATTGGGGAGACCTCGGGCCGGAAGATCGGGAAGAAAATGACAAGGGCGTGGCCATGGGGCGCCGGGTATTATCCGTTTACCACAACCAGGCAGGGGTTCGTTTTTGGCTGATCACAGAAGCGGACCGCTCAGTGACCAACGTCTTTCTCAGGGAAACCCAACCCACAAGGGCCGACGGTTCCCTGCTCCAATCCAAAGCTCGCAGTCTGGTGAAACGCCTGAACAAACTCACCGCCAGGCCCATCGTTAATAACCAGGAAATCAAGTTGCGATTTTGCATCCGTTAAAGCCCGCCTTGCTGCCTGCCTGAAAACCTCAAAGGTCACCGCACCTTTCAAGGCGCATCATGAGGTTCAACCCTTCCCAATCAGAGTTTTCAATCAAAAGTTTCGTTTTGACACCCATTCTCTCCCATCCCGCCATTCGAGATTTGCCAGGAAACAATATTTTTCATTAGCCAGGAATCCTTGAACCGATTGAAGCCTCTTTCAACCGATCAGGGACAGGCAAGATTTGAGTTTCATCCGCCGCAAGCTGCGTCCATGGGAGCGGCGCCCATGGAAGCGAAAGTTCCCGGATTTTGAGCTACTTGCGAAATGGCGGGGATTTTGACACCCTGTTTAACAAATGAAGAAACGCAACACGACCGATCCTTTGCGGCCCTACTCCAGCGTGATAGTGGATGGAGATGAGCGGGCTGCCGCGCGAGCCATGATGTACCCCCTGGGATTTAAACCGGAGGATTTTTCCAAGCCATTGATAGGCGTGGCATCCACGTGGAGCCAGGTGACTCCGTGCAACATGCACATAGACAAGCTGGCATTGGAGGCTGAAAAAGGCGCCAATCAGGCGGGGGGCAAGGCCATGATCTTCAATACCATCACCATATCCGACGGCATCTCGATGGGAAGTGAGGGCATGAAATATTCCCTGGTTTCGCGGGAAGTCATCGCTGATTCCATAGAAACCGTTGTGGGCTGCGCAGGGATGGATGGCTATGTGGCGATAGGCGGGTGCGACAAGAACATGCCCGGCGCATTGATCGCGATGGCCAGGATGAACAGGGCCTCCGTGTTTGTGTACGGCGGCACGATATTGCCCGGCTGCATCACCGGAGACGCGCGAAAGTTGGATGTGGTGTCCGTGTTTGAAGCCATTGGCGCCCACGCCAACCAGAAAATCACCGATCGGGAATTTGAGACGGTTGAGCGTTGCGCCATTCCGGGACCGGGATCATGCGGCGGCATGTACACGGCCAACACCATGGCCTCTGCGATAGAGGCTCTTGGAATGAGCCTGCCCAACAGCTCGGCACAAAACGCAATATCCCCCGCCAAACTCGAGGATTGCAGGCAGGCCGGAGCCTGCGTGGTGGAAATGCTAAGAAGAGGAATTCGCCCGAGGGATATCCTCACTAAAAAAGCCTTTGAAAACGCCATCACGGTCGTGATTGCGCTGGGTGGATCCACCAATGCGGTGCTCCACCTTCTGGCCATCGCCCATGCTGCCAGGGTGAAACTCAGCCTGGACGATTTCACCCGCATAGGCAAACGTGTGCCAGTGCTGGCGGATCTCAAACCCAGCGGGCGGCACCTGATGTCTGAACTGGTGGCAATCGGCGGTATTCGTCCGCTGATGAAGACTTTGTTGGACAAAAAACTGTTGCATGGAGAAACGCTGACTGTGACCGGTGAAACCATGGAGGAAACCCTCAAGGGAGTCACACCTTATCCCCAGGGCCAGACCATCATCATGGACTTTGATAAACCGATCAAACGGGATAGCCACCTGGTGATATTGAGGGGCAACTTGGCGCCGGAAGGCGCTGTGGCCAAAATTTCCGGCAAAGAAGGTCTGCAATTTTCTGGCAAAGCCATTGTTTTTGAATCCGAGGAAACAGCGCTCAAAGCTATTTTGCAGGGCCAGGTCAAGGCGGGTCATGTCATCGTGATTCGCTATGAAGGCCCCAAGGGCGGACCCGGAATGCGCGAGATGTTATCCCCCACCAGCGCCATCATGGGCAAGGGCCTGGGCAAGGAAGTGGCCTTGATCACGGACGGTCGTTTCAGCGGAGGCAGCCACGGTTTCGTGGTGGGCCATATCACGCCCGAGGCCAGCGTTGGCGGCCCCATTGCGCTGGTTAAAAATGGCGATCCCATTATTCTGGACGCTGAAAAAAAGGAAATCAGGCTGGACATCACCGCCAAAGAATGGAAAAGGCGCAAAGCGGCCTGGAAAAAACCAACCCCACGGCATGTCCGAGGGGTGCTGGCCAAATACGCCCATACGGTGACTTCAGCCTCGCTAGGCGCGGTGACCGATGACAATCTGGAATTGTAAACTTTCATGAGCCCCGGAAGGAATTTCAGAAATGGATTTCATGATAAAGATTGAAAGGATGCCCTATGAAAGAAGGTTCCATTCCAAGCCCACATGAGCAATTGAATTCAAATTGCACCCCAGTAGATTTCTGACTGGGCACCATTGCGCTTTAAATGGAGCTATAATTTAAACCAATACTAAACCTTGGCACGACACCTGCTTTTGGTTTTGTATTGTGAATTATCCTAAGGGGATAAAAGTAGCCGCTTGGGCCCGTGCCGAGCGGCGGCGTGAATTGAAGAAAGAGCGCCGCAGACACGTGCGCCGGACATTTGCGTTTTTGTTCGGTTTAGCGGTGTTGGTCTTTACCTACTCCGACCATAGGGCTTTCCAAGACTGGATTTACACCGAGGTAGGCCCCACGCTGGAACATTGGCAGGAAAATTCGGACTTGAAAATGGCCGCTTTTTCCCACGAACGAGATGTCAACGAGACGCTCACGAAGTGAACCGCCCCGGCTCATCCACATAAGCCCATCCATCTCGCGGGATGCTCAAATGGATGCACTCATAGATGCATCAAATTCCGCAAGGCGGGGATGATTTCAGCCCTGGCCATGCGGCCAAACTCAGACTCGGACACCGCCTGAGATATATTGCTCCAATTGTTCAATCGCCACATTCTGCATGGAGATGATCCAATCCACGAGATCGCCAATCGAGACGATGCCTATTAATTGATTTCCATCCATGACAGGCAGGTGCCTGACCCGGTTTTCCGTCATCAGCCTCATGCATTCCTCAACGGTTTCGTGCTGGCTGACGGAATGGCATTGCGCGGTGGCAACCTCAAAAACCGAGGTGTCACGCGAGTTTTTGCCAGCAAGGGCAATTTTACGGGTATAGTCTCTTTCCGTAAAAATCCCCACCAACCTCGAACCGGACATCACTGGAAGCGCGCCAATATTTTTCTCGGCCATTAATTTGATGGCATCAAACACCCTGGCCTCCGGCGAAACGGACCAGACCTGGGGATTTTTCCGGTACAGGATGGAACTAATGGGGTGATTTATTTTCATAGGTATATATAGTTTATCCACCCATTTTTTAATTTTATCAAGTAAAATATTTGACAAACTAATATTTCTGATTTTTCCTGCTTTTCTTTTTCTCATTTCGGCGGCTAAAAATATTAAGGCGGGAGGCCGTAAAGGAGGAATCCAGGGGTGATGGAAACATAAGAAGGCGGGGGCCTTTCACAGCGAAGACCGGCGAGGATTTGCAAAAGGAATGGCCCCTGGAATTGAGGACAATTCGCCCGATTCCTTGGCGTGGAATTGAGATTTCATCAGCGAATGGTTCATGGCATCCTGCGCGAATGCAAGAAAACCGGCGGATCTCAAACCTGTGCCTTATAGGCTTCATGGGCACGGGAAAAACATCCGTGGCCCGGCTGGCCTCCGAACTCCTTCAATTCAGCTTTCTGGACACAGATGACTGGATTCAAGCTCATGCGGGCTGCTCGGTTTCCGATATCTTCCAACACCGGGGAGAGGCGGCATTTCGGGAAATGGAGCGCGAAGCGGTAAGACACTTGGAAGGATTGACGAAAACGGTGATCGCCACCGGGGGCGGACTGGCGGCGCAGGGGGACAACCTTGAAAATTTGAAAAAGCATTCATTGGTGGTGTGCCTATGGGCCTCGCCGGAAAAGATATGGGACAGGGTGAAATCGCAATCTCACAGGCCGCTGCTGAATGATTCCGACCCAAAAACGCGTATTCGTCAATTGCTGGCGCAGCGGGAGCCATTTTACAAGCGCGCGGACATATTGATGAACACCGAACTGCGCACCATCCGCGAGGTGGCCCAGCAAGTGGTGCTCCAGTTCCGACTTGCGGCCAGCGAGCAAAAATGAGGGAGATCATCCGGCAGCAGGCTTTGCATTTGGGATTTGACCAGTGCAGGTTTACCACGGCACAACCGCCGGGTAGCGGTCGGCGTTTGGAGGAATGGCTGAAGGACGGGAGGCATGGAAGCATGGCCTGGTTGCAGCGCAACGCAGACAAGCGGTTGAACCCTGACCTCGTCTTGCCAGGGGTAAAATCATTCATTGTGGTGGCGGCCAGTCATGCGGTGGAAACACAAGTGGATTCAACAATCCGGGGCGCCGGGGTCATTGCCCGTTATGCCCGGCATGCGGATTATCACGGGATCATCGGCGAAAAACTGAGGCAACTGACCTTGTACGTGAACCAATTGGCGGGCGTCGGGACACGCTCCATTTGGTATGTGGACACCGGGCCGATATTGGAACGGGACCTGGCGCAACGCGCCGGGGTAGGATTCGTGGGAAAGCACACCAACCTGATCAGCCGACGTTTGGGCAATTGGTTTTTTCTGGGGGAAATACTGACCACACTGGAGCTGGAACCGGATGTGCCGGAAAAAAACCACTGCGGCCATTGCAGCCGGTGCCTCACGTCCTGCCCCACTGCTGCAATCACCGGCCCGTTTCAATTGGATGCGAGACGCTGCATTTCCTACCTCACGATTGAATTAAAGGAATCCATTCCATTGGAATGGCGACGGGCCATCGGCAACCGGATATATGGTTGTGACGATTGCCTGGCCGCCTGCCCATGGAACCGGTTTGCCCGGGCCGGAAAACTGATGAAGCCGCATTTGCGGGCGGACCTTGATGAACCCAACCTGCTGGAGTTGCTGGCGCTCAACGATGCGGAATTCAAAAGACAGTTTGCAGACAGCCCCATTCTGAGGACCAAGCGAAGGGGGTTCTTAAGAAACGTCTGCGTGGCTCTTGGAAATGTTGGCGGGAGAGACGCCCTGCCCCACTTGGAGAAAGCGGCGAAAGATCCCGAACCGCTTGTGGCCGAGCACGCGCGCTGGGCCATTCAAGAAATCGAAAGCCGCACGAAATAACCGCACTGGCCCAGCTTATTGGGGCATTTTCTCCAACTGCTGCGCAGACATCGGAGCTGGATTTTTCCCAATCGCAGCACGCACCCCAGCCACATCTTCCGGGGTGACCATGGCGCTTTTATTGCCCCAGGAATTCCGAATATAACTCAGAACAGCCGCCAAGTCGGCATCGCTGAGGGATGCGCCCATGGCAGCCATGGCCATGTTCCAATCTTTTCCCTCAACCGTAATATCGCCATTGACACCCATCAAAGGGATGTGAGCCAGCCGGTTGTAGCTGGAAGCATTCACCCACTCTGAGCCAGCCAAGGGCGGCGCCTGGCCCGGTTTACCCATGCCATCCACCCCGTGGCAAATGCCGCAGATTTGCTCATAAACCTGTTTGCCCCGCGCGATCACCGCCGCCGAACCTGACTTGGGCTGGTATGCCTCCAACTGGGCTTCATTTTCAAATGGGGAGTAAATCTGGGGATTAAACCATCCGCTGTGGTGGTCAAAGTAAACAGTGCCCAAAAAGATAAGAAGCAGCGTCAGGGCAAATATCCAGAGCGGCACGGTGGAAACCGAAGCCGAGGGTGGGTTTTCCTGGTGATCAGTTGATGACTGGGCTGGATCCTTCATTTGTTTGCGGCGACAGAGGGTGTGAAGGGCGCCTCATAAAGGGGCACATTAACGTGCAGATTCATGAGGTATGCCACTAAATTCTTCGCATCCTGGGTTGGTACAATCTCAAAGCCATCCGGCGGGGCAAATGCTTGCGGCAATGCCAAAGCATCGGGAGAAGGTGATCCTTGAACTTTACGGGTTACGAAGAGGAATTTAAAGGAAGGCATCAACGAACCCGCAGTGCAGGACTGCGGCTCATACAAATGGGCCAGAATGGCATTTGCATCAGTCTGGCGGGTTCCGATATCGGCCAAATCAGGGCCAATGCGGACAGATCCCAACTGAACAGGCTGGTCGTAAAGGTAATCAGCGGAGACGCTGCGGCGCAAGCCCCACCCACGGCTCATGTCACCACCAGTGGAAGCCACGCGGATTTCCGTTTTACCGCCCACGGCAGCGATCTTTGCCGCTGCGATGGACGCCTCTTGGTCGGTCAAACCATTCAAGTCAATCTGGGAGAGGAGATTGGAAACTTCATCCGGGTGCAGGCCCGGTGATGACAACACCACGTTGCAAACCACCCCATCCTGTTGAACCTGCTCAGTGTGGCAGGCAGCGCAACCGTTGGCTTTGTAAACCTGCAGGCCCAAGGTTGCCGCACCCGCGGGCTGGATGGGGTAAGGATCCGTGGAATTCAGAACCGTGGTGAGCGATTCATGGCCCAACTGGAGGACCGGCCCCAAGACCAATCCCATCCATGACAATCCGAGCGCCGCCAATACAACGCAAAAAACTGAGAAACCGTTCTTCATGGTTTAACCTCCGCGACGGTCAATGGCGCCTTGATGGCGCCAACCACCGTTTTGATAATTCCCACCGCCCAAAGGATGGTCATGATAAATACATTAAGCGCAAAAATAAGGCTGCCAATAAACAGCAAGGTCCAACCCAGGGAACTGGCGCGCAAGGCGGGGAGTATCTTGGCCAGGATAAAATCGGCGGACTGCTGCTGCAACCCTGCCACCGCCAGGGACGCCGCCAAAACCAGGGCGCCTGAAATAAAAAACCAGTGTTGAAACCGCGGCAACCGGGGAAGGGGCAGCGGAGAGGCCATCACACGCGGAAACAGCTCATAAAAAGCACCCATCACCGTGATGGCAAAGAAACCGAAAATTTGCCAGTGAATTCTCCCAAGATCAAAAGTTGTAAGCAAGGTGGAGTGGGCAAATTGCGGGCAGGCTTGGACCACGGTCCAAATACCGGAGAGGATAAAAGCTGCGGTGCCGAATTTGACCTGGCAAAAAGGGCCGCCCTTGCAGCCATCGGGGGCTCCGCAAACCGTGCGAAAGAAAACCATGGCCACCACCAGGACAGGAACGCTGAAGAGCAGTCCTGCCAATATACTGCTGGCGGGAAGCCAGAAAGGCACTGGAGCGCCTTGGGGAATCCCCAGCCACGATCCGAACAACAGCAGAGTGACGAAAGCAAACAACGCAGTAAACCGGCCTTCCAGCGGCCGACCCGAGTACTTGGGCAGAAGATAGAAGGAAATTCCCAAGCCCACCAAGGAGAGCCAGACCACGATTAAATTGGAGGCAAACCACCAATCAATCACCGCTTGGGCAACACCGCGAACGGGCCAGACCAGAAGAAAAACAAACGCTGTGGAATAAATCCAAGGAAACCAGAGCAAGGAAGCGAGAAAAAACCAATGCGACGGGTACAAATCCCTGATCCGGCGCTGACCGATGGCGGCCACGGCGGAGACGGCCACCAACATGAAAGCGGGCAAAAGCAGAGCTGCCGCAACCCTGGGATATTCAAACCACGCATAACCTGTGGAATGGCCGGATAAGACGCCCAATGTGCCCAAGAACACGCCCAAATGCCAGACATTGGCCCCGGCAAAAGAAACCAGCGGCAGAACGAGTTCTACCTGTCCCAGCCTGGCAACCACCCAGAGCATGACACCCAACCCGGTGGGAATGGCAAAACCATAAACCAACAAGTCATTTGCCGCAGGCAAAACCCGACCGTAAGTCATCCAAGGGCAGCAAGAAAAGATGCCCGGGGCATGAAACTGGAGTGATGCGGTCAGTTCCAGCAACAAACCCAAAACAAGCCAAAGGGCTGAACCCCCTAAAAGCGCCAGCAAAGGCAATCGGCAGGAGGCATCAACCTGGCTGGTTGGCACTGGCTTAATATCGTTTGAGTTCATTCGAAAGCATTGGGTTGGGCGGCCACCGGGGCCGTCGCTTTTTTCTCCCGGCCCAGAAGGTCCTGCCGTGCCGCCGCGCCGTCCTGGCCTTCCGAAACCAGAATCTGCATCGCGGTTTGAATTGGCAAACGAACAATCCCCCGGGTGGGATCAATCCAAGCAGGGAAATTCAAGTTGGTATTTTCTGTGGACCTGATTTTTTCGAGCGATGCCGATCGTTTGGCAGCGTACAGGGAATCAACATCCGGGGCAGGCGCCAAAGCGTGAAGGGCCACAGCAGCCAGCAAAAACAAGCCGCTTCCTGCGATCAAACCAATGACAGCACCCGAAGCGCGATTGATATTATCAGGATTCATGAATGAGTGTTGGCAAGAGTGTTGGGAGCCAGGTCATTGATTGAATTCGGGTTCATGCCCATGGCCTCCAGCAGGCGTGGATCCCTTTGGGGATAGGCCGCGTGAGAGTGAAACCGCATCAGGAAAACATTGGCCAGAAAACCGCCCATGAACATGAAAACCCCAACAGGCAGCCAGACCCATCGCAAATGATAACCCTCGGGCCGATGGGCGGGGAATATATTGAAGGCGAGGTCCAGCGCATGCATGAACGCCACCAAAATGCACACCGGAACAATGACCTTGAAATTGGTTTTGATCTTCAGGGGAAGCAGGACAAAAAAGGGAACAAAGAAATGACCGAAAATAAGAACCAACCCAAGCGTCCACCAGTTGCCATGCTCACGAATCAGGTACCAAAATGTTTCCTCAGGCATGTTGGCATTCCAGACCACGAAATACTGCGCAAACTCCGTATAAGCCGAGAACAAGGTGAATCCAAACAACAAAAGCGCAATGTTTTGGAAACAGTGCTCGTGCAAAACCCGGGACAAGGCGCCTTGCCGATAGAGAATCACGGAAACCACATAGACAGTTGCCAGCGCGATCCATGCGCAATCGGAGAAGAAATACACACCATAAATGCAGGAGAAAAACTGGTATTGAACCGCCTTCATCCATAGCACACTGGAAAAGGTGAGCAGAAGAGAAAGAGCCACAATGCCCCAGCCCGAATGAAAATTCATTTTCCGGGTGCACGAAGGAGCGCCAGTTTGATCCTGCTCAATGGAAAGCGAGGAAAGCCTCGATGAAAGAAACCAAAGCAATGCAAAAAAGATGCCGGAGGTGATCCAAAAACCGGGAATGGTGAAAACCGGCGCCTTGGCTGCAACCAGATTGTTGGTGGCGGGGTCCAAGTTCATCCACTGGTAAATCTGATGACCAAACAAGCCCACGGGAATGAACATGAGCACAAGCGGCCACCCAAGAAGCGAGGCAATATGTTCACAAAACCGGCGGGGTCCCAGGGACCATGCCGCGCCGGAAAGATGGTGAATCATCACAAGGAAAAGGGCGCCAATGGCAAGGCTGTAAAAAAACATGAACGCCAGCAGCCAGGAGCAGCCGAACTCAAACAAGACACCGTGCTTCCACGAAACAAGCAGGCCCAGCACGGAAAGCAAACCTCCCGCCGTCATAAGGAATGACGGAAGAAAACCCCAGCCGGACAAATCCAATCGCGGCGTGGCAGAATGATGATGGTGGGAATGACTCATGGCGTGTGGTTCAGGAGAGCCTGCTGGCTGGCATCAAGGTCGTTCGTTGTCCCAAGATCGCTCAATTGCAGGGCCCTCAAATAGGCAATCACAGCCCATCGGTCCTCGGCGGGGACGATGGGACCATAGGCGCCCATCAGGCCTTTGCCGTGGGTGACGGTGTTGAAGATTTCCCCGTCGGGCATGGAAATGATCCGGGCATCATGCAGGTTGGCCACCGCCGGCATGTCGCCTATGGCCTTGGTGATGCCATTGCCATCGCCAAGCCTGCCGTGGCAGGGGGCGCAGTAAATATCAAACCGTTGCCGTCCGCGCTCCATTAGCGCTTGAGTCATCGGCATGGGATTCACATCAATGAAATTGGTCGAGCCGGTGATCATTCCGGTGTTGAAAGGATTATCCTCAAAACGGTGAACAACCCCACTGAGGGTGGCGACTCCGGGTGAACGGGCCACTGTGCCCGGCGGGGGCAACTGGGAACTCACGCCGTTGGCGAAAAACTCGAAGGGCTTTTGGGGCCGCAATTTGGGCTGGCGATCCATGCCTGGGAAGTAACGGTCTGAATAAATCTCCACAGGCGGCTGGCTGGAAATGCGGCCCGGCAAACCCAGCATGCCCACAATGGCTGCGCCGATGAAGGCCCCTATCAAAAGGATGGAAATGGCGTAGCGCATCAGTCCTCGTCCTCCACAATGGTCACGGCGTTTCCGCCAATTTTTTCAAGTAATTGCCGGGTTTGGGTCAGGCAGAACTTTTCATCCTTCACCCCAATCACAAGCACAAACTTGTCACGCGATGCCAATTCAAAACGGGGGGTGCTGAGCAGTGGATGGTTTAATCGCGGGAGTTGGTTAAATGCCAGCATTCCCACCAGGGACCCCACCGCGCCTCCCATGATCAGCATGATATAGGAAGGAACAAAGGTCATGGGTTCGCTGAACATGGGTTTGCCGCCGACAATCAATGGATAATCAAAGGCATTGGCGTACCAGATTAGCCCCACCACCGACATGAAAGCGCCCGCGCCAAGGAGAAGGGACACCCAACCCACCAAAGAATTGCCCAACCCCATCACCTTGTCCATGCCATGGACGGGAAAGGGCGAAAAAACGTCCCAGCGGCGGTAGCCAGCGTCCCGAACCGCCTTGGCCGCACGCAGAACCGCTGCAGGGGAGTCGAACTCGGCCATGATGCCGTAGAGTTTATCATTCATGATGGGCCTCCTTCAAGGCGCCCCCTTTGGGGTGGTGTGGATCAGCCTCTGGCATGGCACCTTTGACCTCTGAAATGGCTATCATGGGTAGGAACTTTACAAAAAGCAGGTACAACGTGAAGAACGCACCCAGCGTGCCAATGTACAAACCAATATCCCAGCGCGTGGGGAGATATTTGCCCCAATTGGCCGGGAGGAAATCCTGATACAAGGAGCCCACTACTATTACGAACCGCTCCGTCCACATTCCGATATTGATCATGACACCGATGATAAACAACAGGACCAGGTTGGAACGTACCTTTTTTATCCATAACAACTGGGTCATGACCACGTTCACGCCAATGAGAATCCAGCCCATGACACAGTAGGTATGTCCAAACAACCGGTGCCCAAACACCCAGCGTTCATAAGGGTCGCCACTGTACCAGGCAATGAAAAACTCCATCAAATAGATGTAGGCAATAACCAGGCCGCTGACGAGTGTCAGCTTGGCCACCTTGTCAATGTGGCTTTTGGTGATGACATCCTCAAGATGGCACAATTTGCGAAGGGAAATCAGCAGAACAAGCATCATGCCGAAGCCGCAGAAAACGGCGCCTATCACAAAGTAAAGCGGAAAAATGGTGGCTGCAGTGCCGTAGCTAACGCGTTAAGTATCCCGCCTGGGGAGTACGCTCGCAAGAGTGAAACTCAAAGGAATTGACGGGGGCCCGCACAAGCGGTGGAGTATGCCTGTAAACCCGGCATTTTTTCCCCAACCCAGGTCTGAGCTCCATCGAATACTTTACCCGACGTGAACAAAGCAATCACTTGTTGCAGATCAGTACTTAACTTTGACATCTCTTACAACCCTTTCTAACCCAATTTCTGACTTTCCAGCGCGGCGAGCCTGCGCAAT
>DAIDJC010000036.1 GCA_027451565.1 Limisphaerales bacterium
GGTTGGCGGATGGCGCGGCATTTCCCGGCGCGCTGGGTTTTGGCGCCAATGCCACCGGGGGCCGCAATGGGGCTGTGTATCATGTGACAAGCACGGCAGACAGCGGTTCGGGAACTTTTCGCGACGCGGTCAGCCAGGGCAACCGCATCATCGTTTTTGACGTGGGAGGCACCATCACGCTGGCCAGTCCCGTATCCTGCTCCAGTGACCTAACCATTGCTGGCCAGACTGCACCGGGAGGGATCGCCATCATTGGGCATGAGGTGTCGTTCAGCCTTCGGACGAACGAGATCGTGCGTTACCTGCGCATTCGTCCTGGCAGCCTGTCGAGTTCCGGCGAGGACGCGATCAACGTGGGGGATGGCACCAACATGGTTTTTGACCATGACTCGCTTGAGTTTGCGGGATACAATAATATTGATGCTCATGGCACTTACGGCAGCGATGCCATCACGGTGCAACGCAGCATCATTGGGGATCCGATGTACAATGGCACATCGGCCAAGCAGGGGTTTGGGGCTCACACAGAGCATCTGGGCGGAAAATTTTCCTGGTATGACAATATTTGGGTTTCCGAGCACAACCGCCAGCCGCTGGCGAAGATTGACACGATATTTGTAAACAACACGGAATACAATTTTCAGGCGGGTTACACGGTGGCCGATACCAGCGGTGATTTTCATCATGACATCATCGGCAATTATTTTGTGACGGGACCTACGGACCCGACCGGTGCGAACGCCTTTTTCCAGATGAATGCCAACCAAATCATCTACGGGGCGGGCAACATGCTGGACAACAACAACGACGGGATTTTAAACGGGGGCCCCATCAGCCCTGGGGGAGGCGGGACGGTGTTGAGCGCACCGTGGTCTCCATTATCCACAAACACCGTGGTATATAGTGCGGCTGGGGCGTTTCATTATGACACGTCGTGGGCCGGGGCCATGCCTCGCGACCCCATGGATGCATTGATTTTGAGCCAGATCAACACATTGGGGTTGGGATCGGCAGGGACTGGCAGTGGCACAGCAGGTCCCGGGGCCAGCTTATACTACGACCAGACATCCACCGGACTTGGCAACAACGGATATGGGATTCTGACTGGAGGGGTGGCGCCGGTGAATACGAGCGGGGATGGCTTGGCGGATTATTGGAAGGTGGCCAATGGCTTGAACACAAACCAGTATTACCCGCTGGTGGTGATGGCCGATGGCTACACGTTGCTGGAGGACTACATAAACTGGCTGGCAGAGCCTCACGCAGTGATGCAACCCAATGGCACGCTGGTAGTGGACCTGGATCAATACACGACTGGTTACACCAACGATGCGGCGGTGTACATGGTGACCAGTTTGAGCAACGGATTGGCTGTTTTGCAGGGTGGCCATGTGGTTCAATTCACACCTCCGGCGGGCTTTGTGGGAATGGCCGCATTTCAATTCCGGGTTTCCGCGGCGGATGGCTCTGAGTACTCCAACGTGGTGGGCATCTGTGTTTCGCCGTTGTCGGCCGCACAGGGGCAATCGGCTTCCGGCAGTATTTTTGTTTCCCTTCATACGACCGCCTCAGGTCCATCCACTGAGAGCGTTGCGCCACCGGAAGGTGGCCAATACAGCGCGGCGGCTCCGGTGCCTGGAACCACATGGAACACGGTGGATTTAAAAACCCTGGTGGGGACGAACAGCGTGGTGGGATCGGTTTCCAATCTCCTGGTGAATGGGGCCTTGGTGAACACCTTGGGCAATTCAATAGGAGCCAGCCTGACAGTGAGCTACTCCAGCGTCATCAGCACGGGTACACGCACGCAGCCTTCGGGTGCGAGCGGGGAAAACACTTTGCAACCCGGAGGCGTGATGGCCTCAGCCTGGCGCAATTATTACAATGCCGGCGGCAACTATCTGACATTCACCGTGTCGGGTTTGTCCAATGCCAGTCCTTACGATCTCTATCTGGAAGGCGGCACCACCACGTCTGGGCAGGGAACTGGCGTGGCGCTGGCCGCCGCCAATCAGTTGGGCGCCAATGCGACCACGGCTGGGACCACGAATACCACAGCCAACAGCAATGGCAGCTATGGCAGTCTCTGGACTGTCTCGAATGGTTCAACCAACCTGATGCCAGAGGGCACCACATGGGAGGTGCTCCACGGGCAATCGGATGCCACGGGGCATTTTTCATTTGAATTCAACGGTGCCGGGTCGGCGGCGTATTTGAATGGATTCCAACTGGTGCCCGTAACGGGTGGGCCGGCCAATCCTGAGTTCCGCAACGTGGCCCAGGTTCCATCCGGTGGTTTGGACCTTGCTTTCACGGGCGCACCCGGTTTCAGCTATCGCCTTTGGGCCACCACCAATCTCACACTGGCGCCCGTCACCGCCCGGTGGACCTTGTTGGCCCATGGCATTTTCAGCGGCACTAATTTTTATGAAGACAGCACCACCACACAGGTTCCGGCAAGATTTTATCAACTCAGTTCACCATGAAACGGGGTGGTTCAAGAGGGAGACTGTTTTTCTGGGAATGTCCCTTGCGCTGATGCGCAGTCTTGGGTGCGTTTGTGGCTTGCTGGCCATGTTGGCTGCCGCCGGAGTTGTGCGCGCCGGGGTGCCGCAGCCGGTGATACCGAATCAGAATTTCAACGTGCTGAATTATGGTGCGGTAGGCGACGGGGTAACCACAAATACCGCTGCCTTGCAAAATGCCATCAATGCGGCGCATGCCGCCGGTGGAGGCGTGGTGGAGATTCCCTCGGGAACCTACCTGAGCGGCCCCATCACCCTGGCCAGCAGCATCAATCTGCAACTCGATGCGGGGGCGGTGTTGAGGATGCTGCCTTTTGGCCAGTACCCCGTGACCTGGCACACCAACGGGAGCACGGCGTATTTTGTGGTTTCAGGCAATTTCATTTCAGGGCAGAACCTTTCCAATGTGGAGATCAGCGGGGCGGGGGCCATAGATGGACAGGGCGCGCCGTGGTGGCCGTGGGCCTACACCAACGGCGCTGTGCGACCCATCATGATCCAATTGAACGGGTGTTCTCCAGAAATGATCACCGGGGTGACACTCTCCAACTCGCCCATGTTCCACATTGCCATTGGCTCGGGCAATGACACCACCGTCCAGTTTGTCACCGAGCAGGCGCCCGCATCAGAGGCGCCTGTCAATCCCAGCCACAACACCGATGCCTGTGACGTGAGCGGCTTCAACACGCTGGTGGAGTCCAACCATGTAAGTGTGGGAGACGATGACTTTACCTGCGGGGGCGGCACGGCGGACGTGGCGATCTCCAACAATGTTTACGGAAATGGCCACGGCGTTTCCATCGGCAGCTACACCTCGCCCAGCGTGTCCAATTTTGTGGTGATGAACTGCACCTTCACCAACACCGACACGGGGGTGAGGATCAAGACCGATCGTGACCGCGGGGGTTTTGTTCATGAAATTCAATATTCCGGTCTTTCCATGACCAACGTGATGCGCCCGATTCTCATATACTGCCAATACACCAATAAAACCATTCCTTCCCTGGACAGCATCACGCCGGCTGTGGCGGCAGCCTATCCGGCGGCCACCATCACGGCGACGACGCCGCATTACCGGGACATCATTCTGAGCAACATCATCGGCAATGCACAATCCGGACGCACGGCGGGGCTGGTTTGGGGTTTGCCGGAAAGCGCTGTCAGCAACCTCACCCTCGTGAACGTGCATTTGCAAGGGTCAACAACCTTTGGAATTTATGACGCGCATCAGGTCTTGATTGCTGATGGCAGCGTGAGCGTTCCTGCGGGGAAAAGCGAGTATTCGTTTTTTGATTCGCAGGTGACCTTTTCCAATTCCGTGCCTCCTTCCGGCATCATCACCCTTGATGGGGCCACGCGGCCTGGTTATCCCAATCAATGGTCCTTTTACCAGTGCAATGCGGCATTGGCGGATACCAATGCCCTGGCGCTGGACAGCGCGGTGACATTAAATGCCAGCCTCTTGGTGATCAGCAACAACCTGGTGATGACGCCCTCGAACCGGTTTGACTACGTGCTCGGCAGCGCGGCCGCGTCGGTGGAGGTGAGGGGAAACCTGACCCTGGATGGAACCAATGACATCATGGCCGGGCCTGGATTCACGAACGGAGTGTACACCCTTATGACTTATTCGGGGCAGTTGAAAGGAGGACTTCCCTCACTGGGGGTGGTGCCTACAGGTTTTGCCTGCCAGATGGACACAAACATCAGTGGCGAGGTTTTGCTGGTGGTGGGAAACAGCACCCCCGTTCCAACGCCCGGCGAGGTGATCAATGTCAACATGCAGCATGGAGCATCCTACACTGGAACGGCGGCGGCGCCTGACTCGGGAACCGTTTGGAATTCAGTCACAGGCGGAGGCACGGTGGGCAATCTGATGAATTCCCTCGGGCAGACCCTGACCAACGTGAGTGTGACGCTGACGTCATCAAGCGGCTCTTACAATTTTTATAACGACAACAGTTCAGGCAACCCGGATCCGCTGGCGTTGATGAGCGGCTACACTTTTGGAGCCACTTACACCGTGGTGATATCCAATCTGGCTCCCAATCAACCCTTTGGACTTTATGCCTATTCCCATGGGAACGTGGACAATCAAACGGGGACGATTACCCTGGCTCCTGCGAACGGAGGGGCGAGTGCCTCCACGCAGGCCACCGGCAACACAGCCGATTTTCGTGATATTTACCTCTACGGCCAGGGATACGACTATGTGGCGCTGGATGGTCTGAGCGATGGCAATGGAAATTTTGCATTCACGGTGGTGAATTATCTGAACGGTTTTCAACTGGTCAAATTGACCAGTCCGCAGATAGCAGGCCTTACCAACGAGACGGTGGAGGCCGGCGGGACAGTGACCCTGAGCCCGGTCATTTCGGGGGTTCCAGCTCCCGGCTTTCAATGGTTTGACAATGGCGTGGCCATGGCAGGGCAGACGAATGAAAACTTGAGCCTGAACAACGTGGCCTATTCCCAGAATGGCACGGTTTACTCCCTTTTAGCCAGCAATGTGGTGGGATTAGCCTCCAATGGGATGACCCTGACGGTGATTGTGCCACCAGCCATTTCCGGGCTGTATGACCAGTCCGCAGCGGTGGGGTCCACGGTCACCATGTCCACGACTGTAACCGGCGAGCCTGCGCCGGTGAGTTACTGGCAATTCAACGGACACGATTTGACCGATGGTGCCACGGGACGCGGATCCACGATTAGTGGAAGCGGGACAAGCACTCTGGTGTTGGCCAATGCCCAGACTGGCGATAGCGGAACTTACACTGAGGTGGCTGGGAATATGGCCGGGTCGGTGACCAACAGCATGACATTGACCGTGTCATCGGGAAATGTGGCCCCGGCTGTGACTGGACCGGCTGACCAGACGGTGGTGACGGGTAGCAACGCCACCTTTGCCGCGTCGGTGAGCGGCCTGCCGGTTCCATCTTTGCAATGGCGGCAAAATGGAATCAATTTGGCGGGAGCAGTCCAGTCCACATTGACAGTGAGCAATGTAAGCTATTCGCAAAATGGGTATGTCTATTCCCTGGTGGCGACCAATGTGGCTGGGATGGTGACCAACAGTGCCACGCTGAATGTGTTGGTGCCGGTATCCATAACCACATCACCCACCAATTTGGTGGTGACCAACAGCCAGTCGGCGGTCTTTTCTGTGGTGGCCAGCGGCGTGCCTTCGCCCCATTACCAATGGTATTTCGATGGGTCACCCATGGCGGGGGCTGCAAGCGCGCAATACATCCTGCCCAATGCGAGCCCAACGAATATGGGATCGTTTCTTGTGGTCGTTTCCAATCAAGTCAACACCGTGACAAGTTCCGTAGCCATGCTGACCGTGGATTCCACCATGACGACCGTGGGCCTGGTGCCGGAAAACGGGTCGGTGGCCATCAGTCCAGACACACCCTTGACGCTTGTATTCAACGCGCAGCCCGTTCTGAAGACGCCGGGCTCGGGAAAGATTTTAATATACAATGCGGCCAATCCGTCAGTACCGGTGGACACGCTGGATATGAGCCAAAATACTACGCTGGAATCCCCCTTTGCAGTGAATGTTCAGCCCAGGGTTATTGCGGGGGACACCTTCAACAGTTTTCCGGTCATGATCCATGGGAATGAGGCCGTGGTGTATCCGCACCTGGACTTGCTAACCTCCAACCAGACCTATTTTGTGACCGTGGATGGAACTGTTTTTACCGACACAAACGGGGCCTATTTCGCGGGAATCAGCGGATCGAACGGCTGGCGTTTCAGCACGCGGACACGAGGTCCGTTGAATGCCACAAACCTGGTGGTGGCGCAGGATGGCACCGGGGATTTTGCGACCGTGCAGGGTGCCATAGATTTCGTGCCGCCCAACAACACGGCGCCCACACTGATTCAAATCCGCAACGGGATCTACACGGAAATAGTGGAGGCACATGGAAAAAACAACCTGCTTCTGCGTGGCCAAAGCCGGACCGGCACGGTCATTGCCTATCCGAACAACGGGAACGTGAATCCCAACACCCACCTGGAAATCGTCTTCAAGGATAATGCCAACGATATCAGCCTGGACAACCTCACCCTGGATGACACCTCCGGCTACGGGGCATCCCCTGCGGAGGCCCTTATGATTGAGAGCGGAGCCCGGCGGTTCATTGCCGATAATGTGACGATTGAAAGTTATCAAGACACCATGCTGGCCAATCAAAGCAGCAGCCAGGGTTATTTCAAAGACTGTTTGGTGCAGGGCAGCGTGGATTTCATCTGGGGCGGTGGCAACCTGTTTTTCACCAATTCAGAAATCCTCTGGTTGACGCAGGGTGGAGAAGGACCAAATCCGTCGCCTTCCTCCAGTGACATCAACAGCAATGGGTTTTCCTTTGTGAATTGCACCCTGGCAACATCGAATGGGATCACCGGGGCTCTGGTGGGACGCACGCGGGGGATCACCAATGGCAACACGGCATTGATTCAATGCCTGGTCAGTCCCGCCATCGGAGGTTGGTCTTCAGATGCCCTTCCAGTGGGAGATTACAGAAACTGGTATTACAATTGCAGTAATTTGTCCGCCACCGCTGCCATCACCCTGAGCAATGCCATACCATTGACCGGGACTGACCCGGACACTTTGGCCGCTGGTAATGCCAGCGTTTGGCTATATGGTTGGAATCCTGCCCTTTCGCCCAATATCATTGGCCAGCCTATCAGCCAATCTGTGGGCGGCGGGGGGCAAATCTTCCTGTCCGTTCAGGCCACGGGCATTCCTGATCCCCAATACCAGTGGATGCTGGATGGAACAAACCTGCCGAACGCCAACCAGTCCATCCTGACCGTGGATAATGCCCATGCGGGCCAAGCCGGAACTTACTCGGTGAGTGTCTTTAATTCCAGTGGCGAGGTGACCAGCAGCAATGCACAGGTCAGCGTGGCCAATACCGCGCCGGTCCTCTCGGATTCACCCAATATCATCCTTAACGCGGGGACGGTTTTAGAGACGACCAACGCAGCCGTGGATCCGGATGCACCTCCGCAAGTTTTGACTTATTCATTGCAGCAGGGACCTGCGGGAGCCAGCGTGGACCCGCAAACAGGCCTCTTTACATGGCGTCCCGCCGCAACCCAGGCAGGCTCCACCAACATCATCAACATTGTCGTGACGGATGATGGAACACCACCCCTGAGCGCCACAAATCAATTTCAAGCGGTGGTAAGGCCCGTGGTTCTGCCATCCATGAAAGCGACCCTGACCGGTGGTGGATTGATCAGCATCCTGGTGGGAGGGGGAACTGTGGGGCCGGATTACGTGGTGCAAACTTCCACGAACCTGGTGAACTGGCAGACACTTCTGGTCAGCAATGCGCCTGCGCAGCCTTTCACCATCACCTGGCCGGTGATTGGTGGGGACTCTGATTCCTTTTACCGTGTCAAATTATCGCCATGAAGCATGCGGAGTTTTTCAAAGTCGTGCTTTTATGGATGCTCGCGGCCAGTTTGGCCGGGCGCCTGAGGGCGCAAAGCGGTATTCCGTTGCCGTTGGTCAACACCTCGAACCGGGTCTCCGTCCTCCAATTTGGCGCCGTGGGAAATGGAGTGACAACCAATACGGCAGCCATTCAGGCCGCAATCACCGCAGTCTCCTCTGCCGGATTCACCAACGGCCTTGCCGGCGGGGTGGTGGAAATTCCGGCGGGCGTTTTTTTGTCTGGCCCCTTGAATCTCGCCAGCTACACGGGGTTGCAACTCGATGCCGGAGCCACGCTGGAAATGTTGCCGTACGGGAGTTACCCCGGCGGAACTTCCCCCACCGATTTCATATCGGGATCCAAAGTGCATGATGTGGAAATCCTGGGTTCGGGCAAGATTGACGGGCAGGGGGCGGCATGGTGGGCGGCATATTCTGCAGCTCATGGCAGCCTGAGTCGGCCAAAGGCAATGATTGCGGGCAGTTCGTGCGGGAACATGCTCATACAAGGAGTGACCCTCCAAAACCCTCCCAATACACACATCTCATTCCGTTATGTCTGCACCAATGTGACGGTGGATGGCATAGATATCAACACCACCAATCCATCCCCCAACACGGATGGGATTGATTGCTCGGGGGCCAATGTGCTCATCGAGAACAGCCACATTTCCGATGGGGATGACCATATAGCGATGGGGGACGGAAACCCCGGGGACTTCAATCACGATATCACGATCCGCGGTTGTTTGTTTGGAAACGGGCATGGGGTTTCGATCGGAAGCTATACCCAGGGTGGATTGAGCAATCTTTTGGTGGAGGATTGTATCTGGACCAACGGCAGCTCAGGGATTCACTTGAAATCAGATGACGGCAGGGGAGGTTTGGTTCAGAACCTGACCTATTTGAACCTTGCCATGACGAACACGCAGATTCCTGTTTTTTTCTACAGTTATTACACCAATGGCGGCACATCAACGGGTGTGAGCGTGGCCAGCGCGGCGAAGTATCCCGCCCTGGCGCTGGTCAGCACCACGCCGGTATGGCGCAACATCATCATCAGCAATCTCACGGCCCAGCCGGCAAGCGGGTACCCTGCCGGTATCATTTGGGGAAAGCCGGAAATGGCCATCAGCAATGTGGTGATGGATCGTGTGAATATCACGGCGAGCCATTATTTTGAAATTTATCATGCCCGGGGGATTGTGATGAGGGATTGCCAGATTACAGTCCCTGGCACAAATCAGCTCGCGCTGCTGGATGCCGGGGTGGATTTGACCAATCAAATTTCTCCATGCGTGGAGGTTTTGATTGAGGGAATTTCCACAAATGGCTATGCCAACGACCTGGCATTATCGCAGGCCCCGGCCTCGCTCACAGCTTCAAATATGCTGGGTGGCGACACGGTACTAACCCTGGCCGGGAGCATATTGACGGTGAGCAATAACTGGGAAATGACCAGATCAAACGAGGTGAATTATGCCCTTGGCACGAATCTGGCGGAGGTCGTGGTGAAGGGAAACCTGACACTGGGGGGAACCAATAATATTGAGGCAGGCAATGGTTTTGCCCCGGGCACCTATGAATTAATAAGCTATTCCGGGAGGCTGAACGGCGTGTTGCCAGCGCTGGGATCCGTGCCTGAAGGGTTTTCATGCGCGCTGGATACCAATACGGAGGGGTTTGTGGATTTGATTGTGACTCCGTCCCTTCCGGCAGCGCCAGGTCAATTGACTGCCCAGCCGACCAACCTCGAGGTTCTTCTTCGCTGGGATGCGGTTCCTGGAGCCGTCAGTTACAACGTTCATCGTGGAACGCAAGATGGCGTTTACACCGCCGGGTTTTCCAACCTCCTGGCTGCAAGTTTCACGGATACCAATGTGCAGCCAGAATCGTCCTATTACTACGTGGTCAACGCAAATGGCACGAACGGGGCGGGGCCGTATTCTGCAGAGGTTTCCGCCACCCCCCTGCCTTCCCAAATCCCCTCGCACCTGTACTTTTCGGCGATTGCGGGCCAAGTGGTGCTGGGTTGGCCGTCAGACCACCTTGGATGGCGGCTTGAAATGCTGACCAACGATCTCAATGCGGGGTTGGGAACAAACTGGACAACAGTTCCCAATTCCACCCTGACAAATGAAATGAGTCCTCCTTTCAATACAGGTATTGGCGTCGTGTTTTACCGGCTTGTTTTTCCTTGAAACCGCAAAATGAAATTAATAAATAAAATTAAGGTTTTCATAGACATCGGCTTAAGAGCCTGTCTGATAATTTGGAAGGATGCCGTTTTCGTGCCCAAGCCGGTCTGGCTGGGCGCGACGAGGGAAAATTCCCCACGCGGGTCTGCGACCGGGGAGCAACAAAGCCAGACCGGCTTGGGCGCGAAAACCCTCCGGGTGACGGCACTTTTGCCCTGGAGCTTTGTTGTCGCCTTCGTTACAGCCCGCTACGGGGATGCGCCGACAGCTCCGCCTCGTCCAAGGCCAAAATCCCCAGCCGCAGCACCCTTCCCAATTTTCAGACAGGCTCTTAAACCCCTTTGTTGCCTGCCACGGTTTGGGAATCCAGCATGCAATCCCAAGTTGGGCGCGGGCCGTCGCCGCAAAGTGAGCAAAACGGCATTTTTGGACAGTCAATTTTTCTGCCCGGGTCCAAAAGCTGGGACAGCAGAATCATGGCTGCCGAAACGGGGGTTCCCGGGAGTGTTGTTAACCGAGATGATGGCGCTGGCGTTGGCTGGCTGGTGCGGCACAGTTTCAGGGAGTGAACCATTTGCAACTCCCGCATTACCCGTGATTCCCGCACATCATTTCAGCATTCTTGATTATGGAGCGGCGGGGGATGGAGTTGCCACGAACACTGTCGCGATGCAGGCAGCCATTGATGCCGCACGGCTTGCCGGAGGTGGCACCGTGGAAGTGCCTGCGGGAATCTTTCTATGCGGACCCATCCGGTTTGCGAGCAGTGTTCGGCTGCAACTAGATGACGGGGCCGTATTAAGAATGTTGCCGCTGGGCCAGTACCCTGGTGGGAGCAGGGACCCGGAAAGTTTTATCAGCGCCTCAAGGCTTCATGATATTGCCATCACCGGACCTGGAACCATTGATGGCCAAGGCTCGCCCTGGTGGCCCTTGGCCCGGCAGCATGGGGCAAGACGGCCCAAAATGATTGCCATCACCGGTTGCCAGCGCGTCCTTTTGGATAAGGTGCATTTGATGAATTCCCCGATGTTTCATATTTCAATGAATGGGGTCAGGGATGTGACTGTTCTTGGTGTGATCATCCGGGCGCCCGCATCCACGGACCCCGTCAACCCCAGCCATAACACGGATGCGTGCGACATCACCGGCAGGGATGTGTTGGTGAAAAATTGCGATGTGAGCGTGGGGGATGATGATTTTACTTGTGGCGGCGGAACTTCCAACGTGCTGATCACGCATTGCACGTATGGAAACGGGCATGGTGTTTCGATTGGCAGTCCCACCCGAGGCGGCGTCTCAAATCTTACGGTAACCGATTGCACCTTCCAAGACACGGATTGCGGCATCCGAATCAAATCAGACCGGGATCGCGGAGGTTTCCTGCGGGATTTGAATTATGAGAACCTTCGAATGACCAATGTGGGCATTCCCATTTTGATTTACGCATCCTACATGGCGAAGGAGCGCGAATTTCGAAATCTACAAAATATCACGCCGCAGATTGCAGCAGGGTATCCGCCTGCTCCGGTCACGAGCCTGACGCCCGTTTACCGGGACATCATTTTCAGCAATATCATTGCCACGGCCAGTTCCGGCAGCAGGGCGGGTTTGATTTGGGGATTGCCGGAAATGTCGGTGAGCAATGTCCTGCTGGCGGGCGTGCGAATCCAGGCGGACAAACCGTTTGGAATATTTGACGCACAAGGCGTGCAATTATCTGGAACCCAAATCCAGACGCCTGAAGGGGTGAATCACCTGGCTGTTTACAATGCCCAAGTTTCCCAATCCAGCCCGAGATGATGAAATTTGAAAACAATCCCATTATTGCACGTTTAAGCATCAATACTTCCAATTCAAAAATGAAAAAAACAAGTGTCTCTTATCCCTTGATTCTACTGGCGACCGTGCTTGCGGCGCTTTTGGCGCCCGCCCCGCGGGTTTTGGCTGCGGATAAAATAAAAATCGTGCTTGTGGGTGACTCCACGGTCACGGACAAATCCGGCTGGGGCCTTGGTTTCAAGCAATTCCTTAATGATGGCGCGGAATGCATCAATTTGGCGCGGGGCGGGCGCAGTTCGCAAAGTTACATGCGGGAAGGACGATGGACCAATGCGCTGGCCATGCACGGGGATTATTACCTGATTCAATTCGGACATAATAATGAGCCGGGCAAGCCGGGGCGTTCCACGGACATGGCCACTTTTGTGGCGAACATGAACCAATATGTGGATGATGCCCGCGCCGAGGGGGCCCAGCCCATCCTTGTCACGCCCCTTACGCGCCGTCAATGGGATAAGGAGCATCCTGGAAAAATAAAATCCAGCCTGGCCCCTTACGCAGATGAGGTTCGGAAAATTGCGGAGCAGAAGCATGTGCCGCTGGTGGACTTGCAGGCACGCAGCATCGAGTTGTGCGAGTCCCTGGGGCCTGAAAAATGCCTGGAGTTCAGCCCGATGAAAAATGACGCGGGGCGGCAGGTTTACGATGGAACACACCTCAACACCATGGGCAGTGTGATGTTTGCCCGATTGGTGGTGGAAGAGTTGCGCAAAGCCGTGCCAAACCTGGCGCCTGTTTTGCGCGCATCCATTTCCGGGGTAAATCCAGTGTTGCAGACGAGGGTCTTTGATGAAATCGTGACCCCAGACGGCGCCGGAGATGCGGTGACCATTCAGGAGGCGCTGAAACGTGTGCCGGAACATCACGGGTCTCCGTGGAAAATCCTCGTTGAACCCGGGCTTTACCATGGGCAATTCATGGTGCCTTCGGCGTTGGACCGAGTCTGGCTGATGGGGGTGGATGCGGCGAGCACCATTCTGAGTTACAACCTCAACGTGAACGAGGCGCCACAAGGAGAAACGTATCAGTTCAATCCCGGACTGGTGGTGGCCGGCAATGATTTTTTGGCGGAGAACCTGACGATTGAAAATGTCTCCGGAGATCATGGGCAGGCGTTGGCGCTGCGCGTGGATGGAGACCGCGAGGTTTTCAGGAATTGTCGCATCACCGGCTGGCAGGACACCCTGATGATGAACAATGGTCGTGATTACTTGACCAACTGCTATGTGGCCGGGAGAGTGGATTTCATTTACGGATCTGCCACGGCAGTTTTGGATCATTGTGAGATACACAGCCGGAATGGCGGGCATGTGACCGCAGCCAGCACCCCGGAAAATCAACCTTATGGATTTGTGTTTCTGAGTTGCAAGCTGACGGGCGATGACAAACCCTGGATGGATTCCCAAGGGCACATGGCCAACCAGAGAAAAACGCCGTTAGCCGACCTTGGCCGGCCATGGCGTCCCCATGCGAGCGTGGCCTACCTGGATTGCTGGATGGGCAGCCACATCGCTCCGGCGGGCTGGAACAACTGGGGAAAGGTCCAAAACGAATCCACCGCCCGCTATGCGGAGTATGACAGCACAGGTCCCGGGGCCAATCCACAGGCAAGGGCGGTGTGGGCGCATGAACTCACCGCCGAACAGGCAAAAAGTTACACGGTCGAAAATATTCTGGGAGGCCAGGACCATTGGAACCCCGCCGAGGAATGAGGATGAACCCCATCCCGCTTCATAATCATTTGTGGCCGGGCCGAGGCTCGAATGTGCGTTGCCTGGCGCTTCTGTCCGTGCTGTGCTTGTTTGGTTGCGCCATTCCAGCCATGGCTGTGCCATCGCCTCACATCATTCGAATCGTGCTGGTGGGGGATTCCACCGTGGCGGACAGTTCCGGCTGGGGGCTGGGATTCAAATGCCGCGTGGATCCGCAAAAGGCGCAATGCATCAACCTGGCGGCGGGCGGACGCAGTTCCCTGAGTTACCTGCGCGAGAAGCGATGGGACGATGCCCTGGGTTTGAATGCGGATTATTATTTGATTCAATTCGGCCATAATGATCAGCCGGGGAAACCCGGGGTTTCCACCGAGCCAGGCATGGGGTATCGCGAGAGCCTGATCCGGTATGTGGAGGAGGCCAAAGCCGCCGGCTCCCAGCCCGTGCTGATCACCCCACTGACCAGGCCGGGATTTGTGCCTTGGTACGGTGTGAACACCACGGCACAAACCAGCGAGCACACATTCGCCAATTATCAGGTGGCGCTGGATTCCAACAATAATCCGGTGGCAGCCAATATCACGGACATAATCGGCTGCATCCGGACCCAAACATTCCCGCCTTATGGTCCACTGGTCCACGTTCGATTGTCTTGCAGCCAATGGGGACAGCCAGTTATTGGCCCTGCCAGGGTCAGCCGGCGCCTCAGAGCAATTTTACCGGGCGGTTTTCGTTCAATAAAACCAGCCACTTGGTCAATTTGAAAATGAAAAACAGATCAAAGCCGTTCAAGGGTGGTCACATGACCCGACGTGCTGCCTTGCCCGGCAATGATGCGAGTGCGATGGATGGGCATCCCGGGATTCATCGGAGTCTGGATTACATTTTCAGGTATTTTCGCGATCCCATCACCCCCTCGGACCTGGCCAGGCTGTGTGGAATGTCCCGGCGGGGTTTCTACATGGCTTTCCAAAAAAAAGTGGGCGCCAGTCCCGGCGCCATTCTCCGCGGGTGCCGCATTGAATATGCCAAGCAATTATTGATCGAGGATGACCTTCTTTTAACCCAGATTGCCGGGCAATGCGGCTTTCGCAGCGTGAACAGCTTTTGCGTGGCTTTCCAGCGCGCCGTCAAGATATCGCCCAAACGGTACCAGCGCCGATGCTGGCTGGCTGTCTGCCGGGAGTTGAAAAAAGACGCCGGGCACGCTAGCCAGTCTGCATCGGCCATAACATTTCCTGCCAGTCTGGGAGGCAAGTCAATCCCAGGCATCGCCTCTCCGCCATCCAGATCAAACAGGAGAAAGCAAAAAGATGTTATAGCCCGCCAACCCCGCTGATATTATGAAGAAAATGAAATGGATTCCATCTCTCACGCCGGTCCTGGCTTGGATTCTTGCCATCGCGCCGACTCTCCACGCCGCCGCCGCAGCGCCGGATTTGCCGCAGATACCACCGCACACGTTCAGCCTCCAGGATTATGGCGGTGTCCCAGATGGAGTTACCTTAAACACGGAGGCCTTTTCAAAGGCGATTGCTGCCGCTTCACAAGCCGGTGGCGGTCGCTTGACGGTGCCATCCGGGCTGTGGCTCACAGGTCCCATCACATTATGCAGTCACTTGGACCTGCATCTGGACCGGGGCGCTGTGATTCTGTTTTCCGGGGATTACCATCTTTATCCTCTCCGGGTGTTTGATGTGCGGGGTGAAAAGGAAGTGGGATCCGCGCCGCCGGTCTCCGGTGTGGGACTGGAAGACGTGGCCATCACGGGCGAGGGCATCTTGGATGGGGGAGGGTCCGCTTGGAGACCCGTGAAACGGGGCAAGATGGGTGAAGCGGATTGGAACGCCCTGGTGCATTCCGGCGGCGTGCTGGACGCCCGCAAGGAAACCTGGTGGCCGAGCCGGTCGGCCATGAATGGCGAAAATGTTTTCAACCAATTGGAGTCCGCCGGTGATGTCAATCCGACTGATTACGAGGCGATCCACGACTGGCTGCGGCCCCGCATGGTTCGATTGTTGGATTGCCGCCGTGTTTTGCTGCAAGGCGTGACCTTTCAAAACCCGCCCAATTGGACGTTAAATCCGCAGTTATGCGAGAATGTTTCGATCCTGAACGTGACAGTGCATAACCCGCCGTATGCTCAAAACAGCGATGCCTTGGATTTGGAATCGTGCAGACATGCGCTGATCCGCAATTGCACTTTTGAGGCGGGGGATGATGGGATTTGCTTAAAGTCGGGCAAGGATGCGGAGGGGCGCAGGATTGGGGTTCCCACGGAGGATGTGGATGTGGAGGGATGCACGGTCTATTACGCGCATGGCGGTTTCGTGGTGGGTAGCGAAATGTCCGGCGGGGTGCGAAATATTCGCGTGCATAATTGCACCTTCATGGGCACCGAGGTGGGATTGCGTTTTAAAAGCACGCGTGGCAGGGGCGGGGTCGTGGAGAATGTGGACATATCCGACATCCACATGGCCAACATTCTCGGCGGCGCCATTGATTTCAATTTGTTTTATGGAGGAAAACCACCCGGGGACACGGCGGGGCAGGAGGCGGAGGACGCAGCCCCCGTGGACGAGGGAACACCCCAATTCCGCAACATCCGCATCTCTCATTTGACGTGCAGGGGCGCCATGCGCGCCATTTTGCTTGAGGGTTTGCCGGAAATGCCCCTGAAGAACATCGTGTTGAACGATGTGATGATCACCTCCAGGGAGGGGGTTTGGGTGCAGGATGCCAGCAATGTGGATTTCGAAAATGTCCGGGTGGATAACCAGACCGGTCCCGCCTTGACTGAAAAAGCGGTGCAACACTCCAGAATTCAAGTCTTGAAATGAAACCTGCCGG
>DAIDJC010000037.1 GCA_027451565.1 Limisphaerales bacterium
CCATTTTCCCGCTCCTGCCGGGCAGGCTTTGTCCGGCAAGGTCCATATCCCATCCCGATTGCAACCGGGGGTGGGGTGGCAAACACGGATATCTTGTGTCAAACGCCGAACCACAGGAGCCACCAATAATCTTCAGGTGACCGAAAAAGTGCTCTGGCGCGATGAAAAATGGCTTCGCCCGAATCTTCCCCAAGCCATGGGGGGTGGGACTGAGGTGCCGATTTATTTTCATTTGCCCCAGGATTTGCCCGAATCAAGCCTGTCTGCGTCGGAAGGCATCCATTGGAAACTGGAGGTTTCTGCCACCGTTAGGGGACCCAATTTCCACGCAACTTTTGAGGTACCCGTCTTCAAACTGGCCGAAAACCCGCCATCCAGTCCGGACCTTACTCATCCTCATGGGGTGGCGCTGGATGAAATCCGCAGTTCCCTGAATACCCGCATTCAAGTGACTCCAACGCAGGATGGCGGACAGGAGTTTGTTTTTCCAGCGGGACGCACTCCCGGCATTGCCGCCGGGGCGGGCGTTTTCTGCCTGATTTGGACCAGCATCACCGTGCTTTTGATTTTCAAGCATGCGCCATTGCCCTTTGTAATGGTTTTTTCCGGTCTGGATTTGCTAATGTGGGTCTTTTTGGTGGATTTGTGCTTTCGCAGCATCCGGGTGACCATCCACCAGCCCGGTTTAAAAATGGAAAGATCATGGTTTGGCATTAGGCAAAGAACCTCCTTCCCGGCAAACATGATTCTGAGCATTGTGGCAGAAATAGGAGCCACCGTTGGGCATGCCGTCTATTATGACCTCAAGCTGCAAACCACCGATGGAAAAGGTGTGGTGCTTGCCAAAAACATCAAACACCAGCCTGAAGCGGAGTGGCTGGCGGCCTCCATGAGGGAATCCGTAAAAGTGGCCAAGATCAAGGCGGCTGAGACCGAAAGTAAGCCTGGATGAATTGAGATGCCAAATGGACCCCAAGGGCAGCGGTCATGGGGCCTGTGGAAAAGCTTGCATCCACTGCGCTGACAAACGGCGAACAATCCTCAATTTAAGCCGAAAAGCGAAATTGAAAAGGTCAAGATGCGGCAAGATTCCGGAGCGGGAACTCTTCGGAAAAATCGAAACCATACCCGAAGCGGTCTGATGAGATTTTTCCAAAATGTTTGCGCCCAGTAGATTGGCCTTTGGAATTTCGTTTTTTGGTTTTAAGCGATAAATGAAGCCCTCATCAGGGTGTGCTGCATGGTCAAAAACGGAGGAGTTTAATTGAGCAGGCGCGGGGTCAAAACCAAGACCGTGGCGGAATAAGGCGCAAACAAGCGCTCCAATGGCCGTCCCGCCGTTTTAAAAACCGTGCGGACGATATCCTGCGCGCCGGCTCCGGTGCGAGCCGCATCATCCTGTGGCATGCCATATTCGTATGCCTCTACCACCGGTCCGGCTTGAAAATGCGCCACCGAAATATTTGCGGCAAGCGTCTCGACCGGACTTTTGTTGATGACCAGCAATCCCAGCGAACAGTTTGCCTGCCGGACCGCGTAAATCGCCAGAAGTTTGCTGTCGCTGCTGGCCCGCACAACCCGGTCGCCAGGGCGTGCAAACCATTTCAGAAGTTTGAATGTATAAAATGTCGGATAAGGACCCTTGGAAAGCATGGCATAGTCGCCGTAATTGCGCCAACCGTGGAGCAGCACGCTGTTATTGTTGGTCCTGTCCTCGGGTCCAATGTAACCACCATTGCACCAATTCCACCAAAAGAACGCCTTGAATTCCGTCTGGGCAATCTCGCCAAAGCTGTCAGCCAAAAACAGACCGTTGACGAGGCTGGTGGACTGTTTTCCCGGTCTGAGCGGTATGGAATTGTTTTCGGTGCAAAAAAGCTCAATCCCAGCCGACCCAGTACCATACCTCTGCTGTAATTCCTGGCGCAGATAGGCAGCCTTGCCGGGCCAATTGGAAGCCGCCTGCAGTAATGAGGCGTCATTTTCCCTGCCTGGTGCCTCGGGGTAAAAATGGTAAACCAAAAAGTCGGGTCTCACGCCCTCCCCTGCAAGGGCGGAAAGCAGCGACGGCGTCCAGCGATCCGGCATACTCCAGATTCTTTCGGCAACCGGCACGCCTATTTTGATGGCAGGGTCTGCCGCTTTCATCAGGGTTGAATAATCGCGTGCGCGGCGGGCGTACTCCACCGGGTCATGCGCAGGGATGTTGTCGTCCCGTTCCCATGCGCCGTAGTTTTCGTTTCCAATTTCCCAGTATTGAAAATGGCAATGGTTGGTGACGTTTGCGCAACTCACCCACGCCGCCGCCTCCTCTGATGTCCCGGAACCGTAATTCACGGTGATGACAGCCTGGGCCCCTGTCTGTCTGGCCACGTGCATGAAATTTTGAAACGAGGTCACCCAATGGGCCGGTTTGGGCGCACCACTGTCGGATGCCCAATGATATTGGTCAGCTATGGAGCCGCCAGGGAATCTCAATGCGGTCGGCCCAGCCTCGCGGAGCAGGGCAATGGAGCCAGTCGTGTCCAATGTCCAATCCCAAATTGCCGTGTTGACGCCGAACATGTTGGCATCCAGCGTGCGGATGATGGCGTCATAATCCACATTCGCCTGAACGGGGGCCGCCCCTTGGCTGGCGCTCGCCAGCAGCCACAGGCAACAGGCAGAAGTCATCGCGTCTGGTCGAAAAATGGGCATGGTTTTCATTCCTTTTTTACGATACCCTTTCAAGAGGCACGCAGATATCCCGCAATCCAAATGGAGTCGGTATCCCTTCCTGGCTGTTCACGGCAACCAAAAGCGAAGGAGCTTTCCGGACCTTGCGCCCGCTTCCGGGGAGCCATGTGTTGTAAATATGCTCATAACCCCTGGCAATTTCCGTGACCGGGCAATTCCTTGCCACCACGTGATCGCCGCCAGCTATTGTCCGCACCCGCATGGGCTTCGCAGGCACATACTGTTCATCCACTGTCACGCAGAGATCGAAGCGCAGTTTCTCCGGAGGTGTCACTTTGGGATTATCAAGCGGAACAACCAGCAACCGCGAGTCCTTGCCGGGCAGCCCGTGCCGCTTCAGCCGCTGCATGAAATCCATCCATGCATGGTAAACTCCTTCATAAGGTCCCACGTGCCGGACATACGCCACCCGCTTCGGCGGCAGTGTCGTCAGCTCAATTTTCATTTTCCTCTCCTGTTTTGGCCGCCGCCCCGGTTGGAGCGGCATATGAATGTCCACCCGTAATTTGGCGGTCGCAATTCCTCTGCCGACATTCAGAAAAACCAAGAACCCTGGCGCCGGTCGCAACTCCCGCGAATTTTCAGCAAGCCACTTTCCATACAGGTATTGGAATGCGTCTTTAATTTTCGCGACTGGGCAACGCTTTGCCACGGCATATTCGCCGCCTTCGATTGTCTGCACTTCCACGGGCTTTTTGGGGTGGTAACCCTCCTCCACCGTTATGCATGCGTCGTAGCGCAGTTCCATCACCGGTGTCACTCCCGGGTTGTCATGGCCTATGCCTATGTACACGGACTGCGCGGCGATCTGCCTGTCTGCGGACAGCCGCTCCACGAGATCCATCCATGTTTGGCGGGTTTCTTCGTATGGCCCCACATGACGCAGGTATGCCACGCGCAGCGGCTTGATTTTTTTGGTGATGACTTTCATATATTGGGCTGTCATGTGGTTGGAATTGAATGTGGTCACTGGCATTCCAGGCCGGAAATGCACGCCGGACGCCGCCCTGAGCCTGGCGTCAGGCTCCTTCGCCCGGCGAAACACTGCCGGGGAAACACCGTAGGCCGATTTAAACGCCCGGGTGAAAGCTTCATGCGCTTCATAACCGGCCTCCAGCGCCAGTTGAATCACCGGCCTCCCCGCCTTGCGCAACTCAGTCGCCGCCCGCTCCAGGCGCAACCGGCGCACGTGGTCCGCAACGGTCTCGCCTGTCATCGGTGCAAAAATGCGATGAAAATGGTAACTAGAAAAGCATGCCAACTTTGCCAGATCGTCCAAGTCCAGCGTCTCCCCCAGGTGCGCCTGAATATGCGTCAAAACCCGCAAAATGCGCCTCCTGTAGTCGTCTTGCGTCTTCTCATTCTTAAGTCTTGCGTCACCCATTTGCAAAACAAGTTAGCAAATGAAGTCATGCCCTGCTTGACTATTCTTGCGGTTTTACTCCAGCGCCTGCCCACGGCAACCGAATAGACTCTTTCTGAAAATCCAGGCATGGGTTTGCGCTGCAAATTCAGCGCGTAATTCCTGATAATGAAATCCATTATTTCACAACTGCGGCGCTCCTGAACTTGTGCCCGCAGTGCGCCCGAAATGGACGATTAACCCCAAAGCTCCAAATGGCAAAAAATCATTATGGAACCCGCTGCTTCTTCCTTCTTCTCCATCAATCTAATTGGGGGGAGAGGGCCAGAGCCTGTCGGAAAAAGACAATGGATGCTGCGGAAACGGATTTTGGGTTCAGCCGAGGCGCAAGCGACGAGCATGCCCATCATGGGCCTGTAAGGAGCAAGCAACGAAGGTTCAACACAAAAGACGTACCGCAGTGACCATTGCCATTTTCGGACAGGCTCTGTAGGGAGAGGTGGTGCTGATCTCTCGGGACGGAAATGAAATCGTTTTCCGCTCTGGATGTTTGCGATCTCCCCTCTACTTAACCAGAAAAATAAAATTTAAAAGCCAATCTGCCCCAATCTACTGGGCGCAAACTCTTTGAAAAAACCTCACCAGACCGCTTCGGGTATGATTTCGATTTTTCCGAAGAGTTTCCGCTCCAGCATCTTGCCGCATCTTGGCCTTTTCAATTTCGCTTTTCGGGATAAAAACACCCTGGCCAATATTTTGCCTCAAGCCATCGCCCCCCTGCCCGGCTCGCCAAAAAAAAGGCGGGCGACCGAAGTCGCCCGCCGTGAAATCAAACCGTTTGTAGTTCCTGATTGGGCTTAGGAGTGATAACCCTCTTCGCCGTGTTCGGGGATGTCGAGGCCGGAGATTTCGACCTCTTCCGACACGCGCAAGCCCACGAGCACCTTGGTGATATAGGCGCTCACCAGGGTTCCGATCAACACGACCACCAGGGTGACGGCAACTGTTTTCAATTGCTCAACCAATTGGGGTTGGAAGATTTTGTCGGTGACGAATTTGGACAGGTTGGTGGCAAGGTTGGGGTTGGCGGCTTGGCGGGCAAACATACCCGTCATGATCGCGCCGGTCATACCACCGATTCCGTGAACACCCCAGGCATCAAGTGAGTCGTCCATGCCGAGCCATCCCTTGACTTTGTAGCAGAAGAACCAGGGAATGGTTCCGGCTGCGATACCGATCCAGATGGAACCGGAGGGGAGCACGTAACCGCAGGCGGGTGTGATGAGCACCAGGCCGGCAACGGCACCGGAGCAGAATCCAAGCACGCTGGGCTTGCCCCTGACAATCCATTCCCACATGGGCCACACAAATGAGGCCACAGCGGTCGCAATCGTCGTGGTGGTGAAGGCATTGGCGGCAATCACGTCCGCAGCCACGGCGCTGCCCGAGTTAAACCCGTACCAGCCGACCCAGAGCATGGATGCGCCAATGTAGGTCAACACGACGCTGTGCGGCGTGAAGTTCTCTTTGCCGAAACCAATGCGTTTGCCGATGATGATGCAGAGGATCAAACCAGTCCAGCCAGAGGTCATGTGCACGACCGTGCCGCCGGCAAAATCCAAGCCTTTAATGGGGGCGTTGGCGTTCCAACATCCATTCATGTCCCCGTTGACGCCCCAAACCATGTGACCTTGGGTGAAGTACACCAGGAACATCCACAGGGTGATGAAAACCAGGATGGCCTTGAACTTCATGCGTTCAGCGATGGAACCCACGATGAGCGCAGGGGTGATGATGGCAAACATCATTTGGAACATCGCGTACACATTCTCGGAAACCCAGTAGGAATAACCCGGGTTGGGAGCGGAAGTCACATTACTGAACATCCAGCATACCTTGGGATTGCCAACGATGCCTTTGATCCAGTCATTAGTCATGCCCAAGGGACCGGTTGCGGTTCCGTCTCCCCCAAAGATCATTCCGTAGCCGCAGATGATATAGAGGATGGTGACAAGGCCGGTGATCAGGAAGCACTGGGCCATCACTGAAAGAATGTTCTTTTTGCGGACCATGCCGCCGTAGAACAAGGCCAGGCCCGGCAGGGTCATGAACAACACCAACGCCGTGCTGGTGAGCAGCCACGCGTTATGACCGGCGCCAGGGTACGAAGCAAACGACCCGGTGCTGTTCATCAAGTTGGTGTTGATAATGTTGCCACCCAGGCCGAAATTGACGGTATAGTTTCCGTTGGTGTCCTTGTAGGTGGCCGTGGGGTCGCCATTTTGAAAATAGGCTTCCATGGACTCCAGCCGTTGCTCCACGGAAGGACCGTTGGTCAGCGGTGGAGTAGTGGCGGCAGCCACGGCGTTGGTCACAGCCGCCACGGCATTGGTTACAGCAGCGGTTGTGTTCGTGGTGTCCGCACGCAACGAACACGCGCCCAGGCCGGTCAGGGCCATTATTGCTAATGTCAGTATTTGTTTTTTCATGAGTTTGGTTGGAATCAAATTTATTGGGGTTGGTTTAAACGGCTGAATCGCCCTTCTCTTCAGTGCGAATTCGCACCGCTTCCTCCACGGAGGTGACAAAAACCTTGCCGTCGCCGATCTTGCCGGTTTTCGCCGCCTTGATGATGGCGCCCAGGGCCGCATCCTTCTGGCCGTCGGCCACCACCAGTTCAATTTTGATCTTGGGGAGGAAATCCACCGTGTACTCGCTTCCACGGTATATTTCCGTGTGCCCTTTTTGCCGGCCAAAACCCTTGACCTCGCTCACCGTCATTCCCTCGATGCCAATTTCGCTTAACGCGTCTTTGACCTCCTCAAGCTTGAATGGTTTTATGATCGCTTCAATTTTCTTCATAGTTTGTTTTTATGTTTACTCTACAGGCACACCACACCGGAACCGGACACGGTCCAGGCATTGCCGATACCGCACTAAGCAACGCGGATGCCAGCCCGGATTTTATTTTTCAACACATGCTTAAACCCTTTTATTCAAGCATGTTAAAAATTCACTGTGTTTTTTTAACCCAATCAAACCCGTATGGGACTGTTGCCTTTTATCCACTGGCGAAAGTTTTAAACATTTGATTCAGAAACATCAGACTCCAGGTAAAACAAGCAGCCCAAATCTCATTAGGGCAGGAATTGTTTTGATGACACCTGATGTGGCACAGTAGATAATCAACCCATATTTTTACGACTATGACGGTTACCTTATTTGTTCCCTGCTTCATGGATGCGCTGTATCCCAGCGCGGCCATCAGCATGGTGGAAATCCTGGAACGGCTCGGCCACCGGGTTTTGTGCCCGGACTCGCTCGTGTGTTGCGGACAGCCCGCTTTCAATAGTGGTTATTGGGACCAAGCCCGCGCCGTGGCGCAACCCGTGCTCGAAAGCCTGCAGGAGGCGGAGGCGATCGTGATTGGATCGGGGTCCTGCGGCGCCATGCTGAAGGTTTTTTATCCCCAGCTTTTTGACAAAACCCCGCAAAAAGAAATGGCCTGCAACGTGGCGGCGCGCACGTGGGAATTCTCCAGCTTCCTGGTGGATAAACTGGGCGTGACCGACTTGGGCGCTGCGTTTCCCCACAGGGTGACCTTTCATGATGGGTGTCACGGTTTGCGGGAGCTGGGTTTGAAACAACCCCCGAGAACGCTGCTTCGTTCGGTCCGGGGCTTGGAACTGCTGGAAATGAAGGAAGCCGAGACCTGCTGCGGTTTTGGAGGCGCTTTCTCGGCCAAATTCCCCATGATTTCCAGCGCCATGGGAGACGTGAAATGCCATTCGGCCCTGGAAACTGGGGCGGAATACATGGTGTCCAATGATTCGAGCTGCCTCATGCACCTGCAGGGATTGCTGTCCAGGCAAGGCAAATCCCTGAAGACAATGCACCTGGCTGAGGTGTTAAACTGCGTGAAAAAGAATTAGCCATGTCCTTTGCATCTGAATTCATGGACCGTGCCAGGGTCGTGGCCTCCAATCTGCGCCATCGGCAGATCATCCGCACTGCACTGGGAAATTACGAGATGGCGCGGGACCGGCGCAAGGCCACCTACCAGGACTGGCAGGGCGCGCGTCAACTGGCTGCCGAGACCAAATGGGAGGCCATCAATCACCTTGACCATTATCTCCTCGATTTCTCCAACCGCCTGGAAGCCCGTGGAACAAAAGTCCACTGGGCCTCAAACGCATCCCAAGCCCGGGATATCATTTTGTCCATCGTCCAGCAAAAACAAGCGCGTTCGGTCATCAAGTCCAAGGCCATGACCGCAGAGGAAATCCACCTCAATGAGGCCCTGGAGAAGGCAGGACTCAAAGTGGTCGAATCAGACCTCGGCGAACTCATCGTCCAACTGCGCAGAGAAACCCCTTATCACATCGTCTTCCCCTCGATGCACCTGACCAGGGAGGAAATCAGCGCTTTATTCGAAAAGGAGCTTGGCAGTGCTCCCACCCTGGACCCGGAGGAATTGACGATGATTGCGCGGCGGGTATTGCGAGGCAAATACCTCACGGCCGACATCGGGATCACGGGTGGCAATTTTGCCGTGGCGGAAACCGGCATGGTTTCGATCACGGAAAACGAGGGCAACGCCCGGTTGACTGCGGCGCTGCCAAAAACAATGATCACCTTGCTGGGAATAGAAAAAATCATTCCACGCCTGGACGATCTGGCCTTATTTTTACCGATGCTGGCCACCATGGGCGCGGGGCAGGCGCTGACAGGTTACAACACCCTGTATGGCGGACCGCGCCAACCCGGCGAATTGGACGGGCCCGAGGAATGGCATGTGGTCCTGCTGGACAATCATCGCACGGAATTGCTTGCGGATGGCGAGCAGCGGGATGCCCTCCACTGCATCCGCTGCGGCGCATGCCTGAACGTATGCCCCATTTTTCGGAACGTAGGCGGCCACACCTACGGCACAACTTACAGCGGACCTATCGGCTCGGTGATCACACCTCACTTGCGGGGACTTCAGGACTGGAAACATTTGTCTGGCGCATCCTCACTTTGCGGAGCTTGCACGGAAACCTGCCCGGTCAAAATTGATCTTCACCATCACCTTTTGCAAAATCGCCGCAATGCGGCGCAGGAGCGCCCGGACAATCTTGAGGAGGCTGCCTTTGGTGTTTTTGGCTGGTTCACCCGGCGCCCGGCGGCCTGGAAAACAGTCCGCTCCATCCTGCAAAAAATCCAGCCGCTGACCCGGCGATTCCAGAAAAAACCGTGGCACCCGGCCAAACCCTGGACCCAGACACGCGACCTGCCGGTCCTTCCATCAGAATCCTTCAGGGATTGGTGGAAAAACCGCCCCAAAACTTCCAAACATGACTGAAAAAGGCCAGATTTTGAATCGCATACGCCAGGCGCTGAAAACAAATGCGCCACACCCCGGCCACCATGCCCCGGCCCAAGTAAAAAATCCAGGCGGCTCACACCATACGCCATCCCCCGGCGAACCCCGGAATTGGCTGCCCAAGGTAGGCGAATCAGTGGAGGAACATCGGACCCTGTTCGCGAGGAACGCCGCAGAACTCAAGGCTGATTTTCACTGGTTGGATTCGCTGGAGGATGCCCGGAAATTGCTGAATGACATGGCCTCCAGGGAAGTCTGGCAAAAAGTGGCCACCCATGCGGGTGAATGCACCAGCCCGCTTTGTTCCACGCTGCCCTGCAAGGTACTGACCCTGTCCCCTGGCTATGACCGCAACGAATTGGAAAGCTGCAACGCTGGAATCAGTGAGTGTGATTTTCTGGTGGCACAGACCGGCACCGTGGCGCTCACCAACCAAAGCGCAGGAGGACGCGCCCTGTCCGTGCTGCCACCGCACCACATTGTCCTGGCCCGAAAACATCAGTTGCTGCCGGACCTTCCCGCCGCCTTTGCTGGACTCCGGAAAAAATATGGTGATAATTTCCCCAGCATGATTTCGCTCATCACCGGCCCCAGCCGGACCGGCGATATTGAGCGCATCCTGGTGCTGGGCGCCCACGGCCCCAAAAAACTCACCATCCTCGCCTTCTGAAAAGCAAAACACGGTGAGGCTTATTTCAGCCGCTCAGGAGCAGCCCGAATTATTTCCACAGGGTTCCAAACCCATGCAGGTCGCCTGCAATCCTGGATGCCCACCCGCAGGCATGCCGGGTTGCCCGTGAGCCTTGCTGGAAAGCCCCACCCATCAGGGAAGGACGCGATAAAAGCGCTGGCTGTTTCCCCCAGACTGCGCATCCAATAATTTCATGGGTTGATTGGTGCAGGTGAAATTTAACAGGGTTGTCCAGTGGGTCAGATCCACAGAGGCTTGCAGCATATAATTGCTGCCAAGGACACCGTAATAAGCCATGGAAAAACCTGCGGTGGGGACTGTCCCCAGTGAAACCAGCCTGGTTTTCAACAGCAATGCCCATTGGCTCAATTCCCCCAGTGTGATGGGCGCCAAACCCTTGGGCACCGCAGTAGTGTTCCATATCTCGATTTCCGTGGGATGATACACATCCACGGCAAAAGGAATTACCCTGTCCCATGCATCGGTGGGGCCGGTTGTTTGAAATTCCAATGGAGACAAGACAGGAGGATTGACAGCAAGAGCCGCGCTGTTCAGCGCTTGGAACTCCTGGTAGTCCACCGCCTCCTTGGTTGGGGCCGGATAATCCAAGTCGTGATTGGCCACCACAGACCTTGTGCCCAAGGCCTGCCGGAATGCCGCCATCACCTGAACCGAAAATGGCGGGTCCTCTGCAATGCTGGAATTCAAGGTGGTGTTAAATGTGTAATCCAAGGGAGTCTGTTTCCAAGCCGCATAAACATTCACCGCATTGGAAAGGCAATAGGCCATCTGTCCCGCAGAAAAACCCGCAGCCTCCATCTCCGGGACAGCGCTTCCCGGAATGACAAACGGTTCCGCAGTGATGGAAGACCCCACCGTCATGGCCACTTCTCCCATCAAATCATTGGTATCATATACACCTGCCAGGTGGTTTTGCATCCCCTCCCACAACAGGCTGTAATTGGTGGTCCAAAAATCTGGAACTGTGTATATATTGGTGGAAAAGGTAATGTTTGTAACCCCGGCAAGGACCACAACATTGGTTGAGATATTCGTGTAAGTGAACGATCCAACCTGCTGAAGGACCCATGATGGAGAGTGAACCCCGGCAAAAACCCGCAACTTGCCCACCAGGGGCGTGGAGGGGTACTCAGCGTTGTAGGTTTTTATTTCATTCAATGTGTTGGAGATCACGGAGTCGTCAAAAACATTCTCCTGTGGCTCGATTTGCGACCACGCGGCCTGAATGACGGCAGCCACATAAACGCCGGGGTGAGCGTTGGCCTCCTGGAGCAGGTTTTGGGGAAGCAAACCAGGGTCTTTCACCCAACTCTCATCACCCATGGTCACAAGCCCTATCAGCACGGGTTTATTCTGGCCCGGGGCGACGGCATCCGCATTGATGGCCCAGAGTGAAGCGGCCAGAACCAATAAGTTCGCAAGACACCGATGCACCGCACACTTTTTCATTATTCCAACTAACCCACGGGGAACGGCTTGTCAATGACCTGACAAAATCGGGTTCAAAACAGAATGCCTGCCACAACGGAAACCATGTTGGATGGAACGGGTGATCAGGTCCTTTGCGTGTTTCACTGCCTGGGGAAGATTGTGGCCTTTGGCCAACCCGGCGCATATGGCAGCCGAATAGGTGCAACCCGTGCCGTGAGTGCGAATTCCTTTAACCCGGGGTGAAACAAATAAATATTCTTCGCCACCATCCCACAAAACATCCACCGCCTCGGATCCTCCAGCCAAGTGGCCGCCTTTTACCAGGACGGAACATCCGTGACGCAGAAAAATGGCCCTAGCTGCCTGGCGCATATTCTCCACCGAGCCAATTCGAATCCCCCCCAAAATTTCCGCCTCAGCCAGGTTCGGAGTCACCAGGGCGGCCATGGGCAGCAATTCCCGAAGCAACAATTCCAGTGCTTTTGGTTCCAAAAGAACCCGTCCACTGGTGGAAACCATCACCGGGTCCACCACCAGGGGGAAAGAAATGACTTTTCGCCTTCCAACCCCTTTTTTTACTGTCTTGTTGGCATGACGCCCTAGAAACTTTGCCACCTCCAAAACCACACCAGCCCTGTGCATCATGCCGGTCTTGATTGCCGCCGGGGGTAATTCCTCAAAAACTGCCTCCAATTGGGCGCGAATCATTTCAGGTTTAACCGGGAAGATTTTTCCCGCCTTTTGCGGATTCTGTGCCGTCACTGCCGTTACCGTACAGGTGCCATGAACTCCCATGGCGGCGAAGGCCTTTAAATCCGCCTGGATTCCAGCCCCCCCGCCGCTGTCAGACCCGGCAATCGTCAGCGCCACCGGAACCAAGCGAGCCTTTCGTGCCACATTCATGCTTTTCATTGTCCATCGGCCCGGTTGGCGAAGCAAGCCCGCCTGCGCCTTGCCCAGAATTGGCGTCCGTTTTTTGATCCAAATAGGGTTTCATCTGACGCGCTCAACAGGCGCTTGGCATGCCGCATTTTCGCACGCATAATTGCCGCATGGATCATTTGCGCATGGACAAGGAATCGGTGGCCAGGACCCTTGTCGAAATAGGGATTCTCCTGGAGCTTAAAGGCGAAAACCCATTCAAGACCAGGGCCTATTCCAGCGCCGCCCGCACTTTGGAAGGCCTTGGTGAACCCCTTTCAGTCCTCTTGGCAGAGAATCGCCTCGGCCAAATCAAGGGTATTGGCAAGGCGCTTGAGGAAAAAATCACCGAATTGGCAACAACCGGAAAACTCAAGTATTACGACGATTTAAAGGCTTCCATTCCTCCCGGATTGATCGAAATGCTGGAAATATCAGGATTGGGTCCCAAAAAAATCTGCGCCCTGCACGAAAAATTGGGCGTGGACACGCTGGAAAAGCTTGAGTTGGCAAGCAAAGAGGGTCGGGTGGCGGCGCTGGACGGGTTCGGTGAAAAATCCCAGGCCAACATACTGGAAGGCATTGATCGCCGCAGGAATTACGCCAGCAAACACCTGCTGAGCCAGGCCCTGCCAGCAGCGGAATACCTTCTCGACCAATTGCGCCAGTTTCCCGAGGTCATCCGGTGCAGCACCGCCGGCAGTTTGCGCCGTTCCAAGGAGGTGATTGGCGACATTGATCTGCTGGCGTCATCCAAAAACCCCGTAGCGGTGCTTGAGTCGTTCGTTACCCTGCCCGGCATTGGCAAGATTCTGGCCCATGGCGAGACCAAGGCCAGCGTGTTGTTGGATGATGGCATTCAATGCGACCTGCGCGTGGTATCAGACTCGGAATACCCCTTTGCCCTGGCCTATTTCACCGGCAGCAAGGAACACAACATCGTCATGCGCCAACGCGCCATTCAGCGCGGGCTGCGACTGAACGAATACGGTCTCTATAAATCCAACCAGGAAACCCGCGACCCCAGCCTGCGCATCCATTGCCTCACGGAGGAGGAAATTCATGCCGAATTGGGGCTGCAGTACGTGCCACCGGAACTTCGCGAGGATGCCGGTGAATTTGCCGCAGGGGAAAAAAATGCAATCCCACGGCTGGTGGAATGGACCGACTTGCGCGGCTCGCTGCATAACCACTCGAATTGGAGCGATGGCCGTCACACCTTGGAAGAAATTGCCGGGCACATGGAAAACTTGGGCTTGGAATACTGGGCCATCACAGACCATTCCAAGGCTTCATTCCAAGCAAACGGCCTTGATCCTGCACGGTTGAAATCGCAAATCCGCGCCATTCAAGAAATCAACCGGCGATTTGCGGATCAGGGCCATTCCTTCCGCCTGTTGACCGGCACGGAGGTTGATATCTTGAAGGAGGGTTTGGATTTTGATGATGACTTGCTGGCTGAACTGGATGTGGTGGTGGCCAGCCTGCACGTCTCCTCGGGAAATGAGGCGGAAAACACACGTCGTTTGATCCGCGCCGCAGAAAACCCACAAGTCCACATCCTGGGGCATCTGAGCGGACGCCTGCTTCTGGAGCGTGAACCGTATCCTGTGAACCTGCCAGCCGTAATCGAGGCCTGCGCCGCAACGGGAACATGGTTGGAATTAAACTGCAATCCGAGACGATTTGATCTGGATTGGCGATATTGGGACCAAGCCACCAAAAAAGGGGTAAAATGTGTCATTAATCCGGACGCTCACAGAAATGAGCACGCGGGATTCCTCCGTTTGGGTGCGGCGATTGCCAGAAAAGGATGGTTAAAACGTGAAGATGTGGTGAACACCAGGAATTTGGCACAATTATTGCCTATGCTTGGATAGATTTGGTTAAGAAAAGGTTCGAATTGATCTGGGCAAGTGCATGGGCTAAAAAAAAAGCAAATTATTTAAAAAAATAATTGCATTCACGGCATTCGGACTGATAGAGTGCTGACATTCGAAGCCGTTACGCAAAAATGGGACAAGCAGTTGCGAGGTGTATCAACCGGGTGTTTCAACCGATTAAGACGAGTCAAACCTAACATTTCAGATTTAAAAATGAAGAAAATAATGTTATCCGCAGGGCTGGTGGCTGTTGGCGCCGCAGGACTTCAACAAGCAATCGCTGATGATCCGAGCGCCACAGTTGCGGCAGCGCCGACAAGCATCTGGAACGCCAGCGCCACGCTGCGTGGTTTCTACGACAGCAACTACGCCGTTCAAAACACCGGCCCCAACAGGGGGAGCTACGGCATTGAGCTCAGCCCTTCCGTCTCGTTCAACGATTCACTTCAGCAAACTGACTTTGGCGCCCGCTATACCTATGGTCTTTACTGGTACCAACAGCGCCAAATCATGAGTCAGAACGCATTCGACCAGACTCATCAACTGGACCTCTGGATGGACCACTCTTTCGATGAGCGCTGGAAGCTGAATGTTTCCGATACGTTTGCCGCTGGTCAGGAGCCTGAATTGCTTGGAAACGCTGGTGTGCCCTACCGCGTGGAGGGCAACAACATTGGCAACCATTTCAACACTGATTTGGACACCCAATGGACCAGGGAGTTGAGCACCAAGCTCCATTATTCCAATGATTTTTACGATTTCCAGCAGTCTGGCGGCAATGCGCTCAATCCCAGCTTGGCAGGTTTGCTGAACCGGGATGAACAGAATGTCGGCTTGGACCTCCAATGGCATTTTGATCCGGAAACCATGGGGTTTGTTGGCTACTCTTTCGATTACGTGGATTACATCGCAAATGAACAAGTCGGCGTGAACCCGGTTACATTGCAACCGTTTACAAGCAGTTTCCGTAACGATTACGCTCATCAGTTGTACGCTGGCTTGCAGCACAACTTCACGCCGAACCTGTCTGGAACTGTCAAGGCAGGTGCCCAATACGTGGACAGCTTCAACCAAAATCTTCCAGGTGCCAGCGCATGGTCGCCCTATGCGGATGCTTCCGTGTCCTACACCTACCTCCCTGGCAGCTATGTTCAACTGGGATTCAGCCAGGGTGACAACTCCACCTACGTCTTGGCCATACCCAATGCCGGCGGCGGTCTGGTGCAATATCAGGAAACCTCCACTTTTTACGGCAGCATCAACCATCACTTTACTGAAAAACTGATTGGCTCTGCCTTGGCGCAGTATTCATACTCTGAGTTTCACGGAACCGGCAGTTTGGGACCGGACGTGATGTTCTCCGCAGGCTTGAACCTGAGCTACATCATCACCAAGAACTTCTCAACAGACGTTGGCTACAACTACGACCGTCTGCGGTCCGATGTTCCCGGCGCCGCTTACGAACGCAATCGGTTTTATGTCGGCCTGACCGCAACGTATTGATGATAAATCCGGTCGGCTTGGTTTGAACAAACATTTAGGGAGCCGGGTCCAAATTGGGTCAGGCTCCCAATCTTTTTATATGGATGACACTAAAATTCCCTCCCCGGTAGGAGAGACGCAGCTTCATTTTCTGGACTATTGGAGGGTGATCCGCATCCGCAAGGCGATCATTATCACGGTATTCCTTATTACCGCCATCATTGCCACGGTGGTTACTTTCATTTTGCCTGAGTCCTATTCCAGCACCGCCAAGATCAAGGTGGAGCGGGACGTTTTAAACGTGCCTGGCATGGGCAACACCACCACCGCCGATTCCACCGGGTTTGACCCCTATTTCATACAAACCACGTTTGAAATCATGCAGTCGGAGATCGTGCTGAGCAACGTCATTGCAACGCTGGATTTGAATAACAAATGGGGTAAAAAATTCAACAATGGCGAGCCTTTCAAAAGCACCGAAACCATGACCCTGCTGAAAGGCGTTATGAATCTCAA